>JAAVAF010000052.1 GCA_014804225.1 Lachnospiraceae bacterium | reverse complement strand
CAGGAACTAAAGAAAACTTTTTTGAAAAGTATTGAGAAAAAGAAATTATAAAATAGCATGATTGCAGGGGTAATTACTACCCCTGCGTTTTCACATCATGGCACTTGATATAAGCCACACTCAGCAGATAAAAGAAAAGAATATAAATGACTGATGAAGTCAAAAATAGATTGTAATCAAGCTCACGGTTCGGGTTATTTGCACGCAGACCGACACTTAACAATGCATAAGGGATTGTATACATAGCGCCCTTTGCTGTGACAACAAGGCCTGCAAAACCGCCAATCAGCGCCAGCCCAATCGGAACGGCAAAGCTTCTAATCCAAAGCGACAAAAACGATTGTATCGCGCAGACGGATACACTCCCGATAAAGCCACAGACAATCCAATCTACAAGTTCTACAGGAATAGGCGTCGTAATTCCCGCTATCAATCCACATGTGATAAACAAAAAGCCGAGCCACAGCATCGTGAACAGCGAAACGACAGAACATACTGCGATTTTGTCAAAAACAATCCGATAGGCGCTGGTATGCGCCAAAATCATATTCCAATTCGTGCCGTTATGTTCCAGACGCCACAGATAACTTGCATAAACGCCAATCAGAGGCGGCATAAAAATATAAGCGAAAAACAGAGAATGCTGCGTCCATAATGAGTGCCATGTGCTTGTCAAGATTTCGATATTGTTCAGGTAGTTTGCCGTTCCGATAAAAGAAGAAATCAAGGGAAGAATCAGAAAAGCAAGCCATATGGGAGTACGCTTTGTCTTCATTAATTCTATAGGCATATGGGGAATTTTCACAGGCTTGTCAGTCGAAAAAGCCCTCTCTTTTTGCCGGAATATTCCCTGAAAATGATAGCCGTCCGTGTCCATATTTTTGAAAAGAAACCATCCGCCAATCATCAAAAGGAGAAACCAGCAGGCAATAAAGAGGATTGCGCCGTTATCCTGCCACATATAATAAAATCCGACAATTTTGCGCGTCTCCGCATTCCAGTCCATTCCCACAAACATTGTCGCGCCATAATGTCCCCACGGAATAATACAACGCAAAAGCGGCCACTGCGGGAGATACATCAGAAATAATCCCGCCATACTTCCGCAAAGTCCGACACAGATTGCAACGGCTTGATTGGAAAACAAAAGTGAAATAATCATCTGCAGCAAAAATAAATTGAAACTGATGACAAAGGTCTGAACGAAAAACAGACCATATGCCCATAAGTCGGGTGCGCCTGCAAATCCAAAATACACGCCCATTAAAAGCAGTCCGACAAATTCCGCCGCAGAGAAGAGAAAAACGCCGATTGCGCCATACAAAATCTTTGCCAAATACAAAGCGCGTTTACTCTGCACAGTTTCCAACAATTTCCAAGTATTTCCCTTATGTTCCATATCAATAATACGGCTTGCAAACACGGCAATCGCAGTCGGAATCATAATTGCGTTGAGCAGTGGTGCAGTATAAATAGTATACCTCCAGCCATACACAAAATGTTGTCTGCCACTTCCGGTATAAGTGTATGCTGTCCACGCCATCATGACGGCATACAGAGCGGCAAGCACAAGCCAGATACCGCGGCGTTTTGTTTTTCGTAATTCTATTGATAAATATTTCACAGACTTTCACCGCCTTCCGTCAATTTCAAAAAGACTTCTTCCAATCCGTCGCCCTGCGCTTCCAACGTCGCCATTGTTCCTTGAAAAACAAGCTCTCCATGATGGATAATACCAACCATGTCAGCCATCTGCTCCACCTCGCTCAAAAGATGACTGGATACGATAACGGTCATTTGATGCGTCGTAGGGAGATCCTTGATAAACTCGCGCATTTCCTGTATTCCCGCAGGATCTAAGCCGTTTGTCGGCTCGTCGAGAATTAAGACGCGGGGATTTCCAAGCAGCGCCATTGCAATGCCAAGCCGCTGCTTCATACCGAGTGAATACAGTTTCACTTTTTTATCTTTTTGCTCATATAAGCGGACAGTGTGCAGTGCTTTTTCAATTTCTTCGGCAGGGACTTTTTTAAGTTTTGCCATAATATGTAAATTTTCCAGTCCCGTCAAATGTCCGTAGTAACTTGGATTTTCGATCAGGCTCCCGGTATGCCTAAGAATGGACAAACGGTTTTGCTCTGTCATTTTCTGCCCGAAAAAAGTAATGGTGCCATCCGTTGGCTTGAGCAGCCCAAGCAGGAGCTTTAGCGTCGTTGTTTTACCTGCGCCGTTTGGCCCAAGAAATCCGTAGACACAACCCTCGGGAATCGCCAAGTCAAGTTTATTGACACGCATTTGCTCACCGCTGCCCTTTGTCAGGTTTTTGGTTTCGATAATGTTCATTTTGCTTCATTCCTTTCTGTGAAAATATTGACAATAATTGTGATTGCCTTTCGTATAAATGCTTTCATCAGAAATCATAAAACTAATACATTAAAGCAAAATGAAAATAACCTTATAATAATCTTAATTTTAGGGGGAATAGCAACGTTTTAAAATATGGGAAAATTTAGGAACTGTAAATGATATGATTTTTAGAAACAATAACAAGTAAAAAATAAGAATTAATATCTGTTATAGATTTCACCGCGATTTCCGGCGTCAATGACATAAATAATACATTTTCCGTTATCAACAGAATAGATAATTCTGTAACTACCCACACGGAGTCTTAATAAATCATTATGACCTTTTACTTTTTTGATGTCCTCGCCATTTGGCAGCAGCTCAATCGCAGTTACAATCCTTCTGCGTTCATTTATGGGAAGTTTGTCAATAAACTTTTTCGCCCGTTTCTTAAGGATAATTTGATACATCAGTCAATCCCCCATTCTTTCTTACATTCCTCTAATGTAAATTCTTGGCCTTTGTCCGGATCGGGATCGTTTTCATAATCCTCTACTATCTTTTGGCAGAATAAATCATCAGCTTCTTCATCAGCAGTAATGCCTTGTATATATGCCAAAATGTAACCCATTTTATATTCAGGGACACTGTCTAAAAGCTGAACAACTTTTTCTTTGTTACTCATATTAATCCTCCATTCCGATTGATATTGATAGAACATTTTAAGATATCTTGTGTGGCCGTTTTTAGTCCAATAAACCGACTCGCATAGCACGTCGGTGTTTGGTCCAATAAGACGACTCGCATAGCACGTCGGTGTTTGGTCCAATAAGACGACTCGCATAGCGCGTCGGTGTTTGGTCCAATAAGACGACTCGCAAAGCGTGTCGGCGTTTGGTGTATTCATTTTACTATATGTTATTTACTTATGCAAGATAATAAAAACGTTTGAAAAGACAAAATAAGTTTTTGTTTCTTATATTTACCTTAATTTTTTATAGAAGTAAGTGCCGTAAGAAAAAAGATGTATTATAATAAGTAAAGTCAATAAACTTGTTTAGAGTAGAGAATCGATATAAAAAAACTAATAAAATCGAAATAGAAATGAGGTACAAAAATGACACTATACGACAGCAAAATACTTTTAGTCGATGATGAAGCGCCGCTGTTAAAAATGCTGGAGGACCTGCTAAGAAACGAAGGCTATCAATACGTCGATACGGCGACAAACAGCGCACAGGCAATAGAACGTATCAAAGAGAATGAATATTACCTGATGATTTTGGACGTCATGCTTCCCGATGATGACGGATTTCATTTATTTGAAAGAATAAAGAAGATAAAAGGCAGCAGCGTATGCGTCGTATTTCTCTCTGCGCGCGATGAAGATATCGCACGCCTTAGAGGGCTTGGATTGGGCGCAGACGATTATATCACCAAGCCTTTTTTGCCAGAAGAACTGCTGCTTCGAGTAAAATCCATTTTAAAACGAACCTACCACATTGATGACGAAAACGCGGTTGATCAAATCGGGAAAGCAACGGTAGATTGGAGCGCGGGGACAATCAATGTAGGTGAGGAGAGCTATCCACTCACCGCAAAGGAATATGCGCTTTTGAAAAAGTTGTGCGAAAACAAAGGGCGCATTTTATCAATCAACACGCTTTGCGACACCCTGTGGCCCGACGGCAGCTATGGATATGAAAATTCTTTAATGGTGCATATCAGACACTTGCGGGAGAAAATCGAGGAAAATCCGTCAAAACCTACACATTTGCTTAATATTAGGGGATTAGGATATAAACTGAAAGATTAAAGGAACATAATGTCATGAGAAGATTGGAAAATCTGATTAAATATATCGTATTGACAATAGGAACACTGATTTTTCTGATGATTGCAGACATATTTGTATTGGCGCATATCTCTATAAATGATCAAGAAGCGAGTGTATCAGCCAGATATGTGGCAAATTGCCTTGAAAAAAAGATAGAGGAAAGCGGCGATACAAATTATATATTAACACAAGACGGTATTGATTATGTTGACGCACATAATGGATTTGTGTTTTTGCTGGATAACGATGGTACGGTACTGTGGGAGTACCGTATGCCAAAGGAGCTGCCAAGGCAGTACACAATAGAAGACGCAGTGAAGTTTTCGAGATATTACCTACAAGATTATCCTGTCTATACTCATATTACGGATAACGGAATTGTGGTACTTGGAACGGAAAAAGGAAAGATATGGAAATATACATTGACATATCAGGGAACAACAATCACTGCATATGTGTATGCCTTTCCAATCATGATAGCAGTTAATATAGTAATGTTCATATTTGTAACATTTGTTACTTTAAAGCATGAGCATCGCAGACGTGAAATGGAGCGCACGACATGGATTGCAGGTGTATCGCATGATATCCGCACACCGCTCTCACTTGTACTTGGCTACGCAGATGAAATTTTGCACCTTTTGCCAGATAGTGCAGAGCAAAATGAGGAAAACAATGTACCGTTCAGTACAAACGGCATTTTGCACAGGGCACAGGCGATTGAGGATCAGGCGGTCCGCATTAAAAATCTGGTCGTTAATCTGAACACAGAAAACAAACTTAGTTATGGTATGGGGAGTTGGAAGAAAGAAAAGATTTTATTGCCGGCTGTTATTCGTGATACAATCTGTGAAATGATGAACAGAAACATGGACGAAAAATATGACATTAGTGTCAGTATTTCCGAGGAGTTGGAGCAATTATATATCAAAGGCGACAAAGAACTAATCAAACGGTTGCTTGAGAATCTTATAAACAACGCCGTCATCCACAATCCGCAAGGCTGCAAAATTTCGGTATCCTTGACGATGCAGCATTCTCCAATTTTCAAAAAATATGCGTTGGAACTGTCAGATAACGGATGCGGCGTAAGTAAAAAACAGCTTCGGAGATTTCATTCACTAAGAAAAACAAACAAGCTGCCCGAGCATGGGTTAGGCATTCGCCTGGTGCGGCAGATTGCGGATTTTCATCATTGGAGAGTGCGCTTTTACAATAATGAAAGTGGAGGATTTAGCTGTAAGATTTATTTGCTCAGTTTTAGATTATAAATCCATTGTTTTTTGTAATATAGAATGCTAAAATGAAAAAAGCTACAGGAATATGACAAAAGTGAAGAAAAGCTTGAGATATTGAAGCAGGAATATGGGCGTATCAGGATGAGGCTTGAGGAGCTGTGTGAACATAAGCATATTGATGAGTATACGAAATGCACGATTGTTGATATGTTGTATCGAGTTTTGGAAAATTTAGCGGGAAAATATGAGAATGTGAAGGAAGGAGTGAAGTCTGTTATGGGTGGAAAAGTGTTGGAGTACGAGGCAAAAACGATTCGAAATGAAGGAATTTCTCAAGGAATTTCTCAAGGAAGGATAGAAGCATATGTAGATTTACTTAATGACGGTATTATAACTTTACAGGAAGCAGCAAAAAGATTGAATATGTGTGAGGCGGAGTTAAACGCATATTGCAGCAAAGAATAGAATGTGCCAATGTAAAATATAGGACTTTGATATTTGCAAAAAATGGATAAGACGCTTTATAAAATCAAGAAAGCGGCAAAAGGGAGTATAAAACTCCCTTTTGCTCATTATAAATAGTGTGAAAAAAGGAGCATAGTTATTAACGTAATATATAAAGGAGCCAATTCAAAATGAAAATCATCGACATGCACTGCGATACAATCTCAGAAATCTGGCAAAGCAGACATAGTGGCAAACCGCAACAGCTTGCCGCAAACAGCCTGCACTTGGATATTCAAAAAATGAAAAAAGCAAACTATATGCTGCAAAACTTTGCGATGTACATTGACCTGAAAAAAGACATCGCTCCATTTGAATATGTGTGTAGCTTAATTGACATTTTTTATGAAGAAATGGAACAAAATAAAAATGACATTTGTGTCATAAAAACATACGAAGAAATCATGGAAAACGACCACAGTCAGAAAATGTCGGCACTTTTGACAATCGAAGAAGGCGGATGCTGTGAAGGAAAAATTGAAAACCTCGACAAACTCTATGACCGCGGCGCACGTATGATGACCTTGACATGGAATTATCCAAACGAGCTTGCCAATCCCAATTTTTTAAAAGAAGAAACAGATGCAAACGGTTTCCCCCTATTTGACGGATCAAAAGGACTTACCAACACAGGCTATGCATTTGCAGAACGAATGGAAGAACTTGGCATGATCATCGACGTATCTCACCTATCCGATGCAGGCTTTTGGCAAATCGCAGACTGCACAAAAAAGCCGTTTGTCGCAAGTCATTCCAATGCCCGCGCACTCTGCGGACACGCAAGAAATCTCACGGACGATATGATCAAAACAATTGCGGAAAGAGGCGGTGTCATAGGACTAAACTATTACGGCTGTTTTCTAAATAAGCGAAACGACAGCACATCAACCGCAGCAAGAATCGCAGAACACGCACGATATATTACAAACGTAGGAGGCATAGAATGTTTGGGCTTAGGCTCGGATTTTGACGGAATAATCGGCAATTTGGAAATCGCAGACTGTGCACAAATGTATAAGCTGTTTGACACGCTTGAGGCAGCGGGATTTTCACAAAATACAATCGAAAAAATCGCATATCAAAATGTGTTAAGGGTATATAAAGAAATGTTGTAAATTTTATTCCAAAATATGAAAAATATGGGTGAATATTATAAATTTATATGCTATACTGTACGCGGACATTAATCCTGCGTGCCACAACATGCATAGGAAATAGAATAGCCCAAAAAGCAACTTAGGAAAGAATGAGGGATTACTATGATTTCAGTAAAGAAAATCGCAGACGAACTATTGTTTACATTATCGACAAACAACAGCAGCTACCAAATAAAGGCGGATAAACACGGTGTACTGCTGCATTTATTTTACGGAAAAAAAGGAACCGATGGTGATGACCTATCAAACTTAATCTTTATGACAGACACAGGCTTTAGCGGAAATCCCGCATGTGTCGGAAAAGACCGCACCTATTCCCTCGACACACTCCCACAGGAGGTATCCGGTTTTGGTGTCGGAGACTTCCGCGACAGCATGATCGAACTTATACATGAGGACGGAAGCCACGCTGCCGAGTTTCGGTTTGACAGCTACGAAGTTCTTGACGGTTCCTACAAGGTTGACGGTATGCCAGCACTTTATGACACAAGTGTCATAAAAGGGGAAACGCTCATTATCACAATGCGCGAGATCGCAACCGACCTCTTATTAAAACTATATTATAGCGTATACGAAAAAGAAAATATCATCACAAGAGCAGCAAAAATTATCAATAAAGGACAACGCAGCATTTCCGTAGAAAAGCTGTTATCCATGAATCTGGATATGATGTTCTTTGAGCCGGATATGATTTATTTCACAGGACGGCACGCCTTTGAGAGAATGCCCGAGCGCGTTCCTGTAAAGCACGCAAAGGTAGAAATCGGCAGTGTGCGAGGCACATCAAGCCACCAGTACAATCCCTCCTTCATTCTTTGCGATCACAATACAGACGAGGATCACGGAAACTGCTACGGTTTTTGCCTTGCTTACAGCGGAAACTTTATTGCGGCGGCGCAGAAAGACCAGAAAAACCAAGTGCGTGTACAAATGGGCATCCATCCAGCCGGATTTTCTTACCTGCTAAAGCAAAACGACGAGCTTATGACGCCACAAGTCATCATGAGCTTTTCCGACAACGGATTTACAACGCTTTCCCAGCAGTATCACGATATTCTAAGAGAGAATATGTGCCGCGGAAAATATAAACATGAAAAACGTCCCGTATTAATCAATAACTGGGAGGCAACTTATTTCGATTTTAATGAGGAAAAACTTATCAACATTGCAAAACAGGCTTCAGAGCTTGGGATTGAAATGCTAGTGCTTGACGACGGCTGGTTTGGAAAACGCGACAGCGATTTCAGCGGACTTGGCGACTGGTTTGTCAACGAGAAAAAGCTTGGAGGCAGCCTGAAAAAGCTTGGCGAGAGCGTGAACGCAATGGGAATGCAGTTCGGACTTTGGTTTGAGCCGGAAATGATTTCGGAGGACAGCGATTTGTACAAAACGCATCCCGAGTGGGCAGTTGCCATTCCGGGGCGCGAACCGAACCGCGCAAGATATCAGCTTGCACTTGACATGAGCAGATCCGATGTGCGCGATTACTTGTTGGAGCGTATGACGGATATCTTGAGCAACGCGCCGATTGCATATGTGAAATGGGATTTAAATAGAAGCATTTGCGATATGTACAGCCACACATCCGGAAAAGAGCATAGCGGAGAACTATACCATAAGTATGTACTTGGCGTCTATGATTTACTGGAACGGCTGTTAGAACGGTTTCCAAATCTTTTGCTCGAGGGTTGCAGCGGCGGCGGCGGACGCTTTGATGCAGGTATGCTTTATTATTCACCGCAGATTTGGTGCAGTGACAATACGGACGCTGTCAACCGGCTTACTATTCAGTATGGTACAAGCTTTTTCTACCCGATTAGCAGTGTCGGCTCACACGTTTCCGCCTGTCCAAATCATCAGACAGGCCGCACGGTACCCTTCCAGACGAGAAGCGATGTGGCGATGGCAGGCAGTTTCGGATATGAACTGGATTTAGGAAAGATTTCGGAGGAAGAAAAAGAGCAGGTCAAAGAGCAGGTAGCGCAGTTCCATGCGTTTTACGACCTGACACACGAAGGCGACTATTACAGACTTACAACGCTTGAAAATAATGACTGCATGGCATGGGCGTTTGTGGCAAAGGATAAAAGTGAGGCAATGCTCACGCTTGTAAAGACACAGAGCGAGGGAAATCCCAATCCGACGCATGTTTTCATGAAAGGATTGGACAAAGATAAGAGATATCAATGCACGATTAAAAATGACACAAGTGTCACTAACAGCGGCGCAGCTTTTATCAATGCAGGAATTACAATACCATGGATTATGATGCAGTATGAAAGTGTAATGATACGCTTCAAGGCAATAGATTGAAAAATCGGAGGCTTTGTATGAAAAATCTGATCAAAGTAAATTCCGCTCTGATTTTTCTGCTTTGCTGCGTTTTGGCCGTGTTACTGTTTGTGCCTCTCGTATCAGGCAAAACGATTTTAATCGGGCGGATTGCGGGTTCACAGCTTGCTTATGGCGCTATTATCAGTATCCTGATTTTAAGTATTATTCTTGTAATAGCCAAACACAGACAGAATAAAAGTAAGAAAAGCCTGATCATTATGATAGCAGTATGTGTGCTTTCTATGATGCTGCTGCTTGGCACTTCCTTTTGCTATCTATTGTTTATGGTTGACAGAGGAACTTATTACACCTTTTATTCCCCCGATAAAAAATATGCTGTCATAGCAGAGGAATGGTCTTGGCTTCTTGCGGGCGGCGTGGTTTTATATGAGCGGACAGGTCCGTTTCTTGTTGAGGAAAAAGCAAGTCTTATAACGGATGACGGCTTTCGGGCAATCTGTGCAAACGCTTATGAGATCGAGTGGGACGATAATATCGTGACCTTTACGGTTGAAACAATGAACGGGCACGGTGACAAAGATATGGCAGTTATCGAGATGAAAAAAAGATGAGTGCATACGTATGCATACGTTGCGCACTCATCTAGCAAAAAGCTTCGCTTTTTGTTTTAATGATTTACGTTATCGCATTTTTCTATAGAATAAAATAAGAGTAAAAAAACAGCCACCAAATCAAAGCGGCTGTTCTTTTGCTCTTATTTGCATTATAAACTTGTATAAATATCTGCAATCCGTCCTGCCTTTTCTGCAAAATGCGTTTTCAGATACATTAAATACTGCAAAGAACTTCCCTCGTATGGATGAATATCGCCCAACAAACCGACTTCATAGCAGTTGCGGATGACATTGATAATACAGTCCTCCGTATGATCCTCCTTACAATCTTTACATTCCTTTAAAATATGTGCAATTGCCGTCTCAAGTTCCGTCTCATCAAATACTTTAAAATCCATGGTAGGAATATTGTCTGCGCCACCGGGAACTTCTTTTTTGGGAGCTTTTTTATACTCCTGTATACACTGCTTTGCAAAGCCAATCGTACACTGATTACCCTGACACGGACCGCATGCGTCTCCGCCTCTGCAGCAACGTTCTAAATCATCTCCAATTAATTCGGCATTTAGCCCTTTCTTATGTTCTTCTGCCATATGTTTTTCCTCCATTCTTAATAAAAAAATCGAGTGCAAACGTATACATGCGTTGCGCACTCGATTTAATGATTTACGCTGTCGCACTTTCCTATAGAATAAAAAACCCCAATTCCAAGCTCTAAGGAATTGGGGGTAAAGTTTCCCAAAAGGTCAATTAAGCGGCATAGTCTACGTTTGCGCCGCGCAGTTGAAGTGCGTCGAGCTCTTTTTGATTTTTGGTATATGGATTATCCTCATTTTTATATTTAATTGAAGTTTTTGTAAGACCACCCGAAACATATGTACGACCACACTCAGGACAAATCGCGGTTTGAATGGAAACCGATGCATTCATCACCTTGCCGTTTTTCTTGGCAGCTTTCTTGTACGCATTAGACACGTGTTCGTTCTCATGTGCGCGGACCTTTGCGGCAGCAGACTCAGGAGAAATATGTGACGGTGACTTAAATGACACGTTACCCTCATCAGAGCCGTCCTGATACTTGCGGTTTTTACAGGTTTCACAGTCTGCGGGAGAAGATTTCCGCCCCGGTTTTTTTACTTCGTCCGGATTGGCGCTCTTTTTCTCTTCCTCAACACCTGAAACAGGATTCACATCCTGTGGCTGCCGACTCGTTCCAATCGGGCTTGTATAAATTGAATTGTAAGGCTGATAGCCGTAAACACTTCCTATTGTCATAATGATTCACCTTATCCTTTCCGACGTACAATTTATAAAGTGAAAGCGTTAAAATACGCATAAGATATAAATAGAGTATAACACAGCAATTTATGGAAATGCAATCCTAAAGTTATCAAAAACGTTAAAAGTTTACGAAAAAGGGATGGACTGTATTTTAAAAACAGAATTCCTATGATATACTTATGCAGACAAAAGAAAAAACAGATTTTTTCATTGATAAAAGGGAGAAATGCACAACATGAATATTACCATTCGAAAAGCGGTGCCGTCTGATGCGCCGCAGATTCTGGAAATATACGCCTCCTATGTCCAAAATACGGCAATCAGCTTTGAACGCGAAGTTCCGTCCATTCGGGAATTTTCAGCGCGCATTGAGAATACTTTAGAGAAATATCCCTATTTTGTGGCGGAAGTGTACAACGAGATTGTCGGTTATACCTATGCGGGCAGATTTAAATCACAGGCGGCATATGACTGGTCGGTCGAAACATCGATTTATATCAAAGAAAAAAACAGGCGCGGCGGTATCGGTGCAATGTTGTATGAACGGCTTGAAA
Source organism: Lachnospiraceae bacterium (assembly GCA_014804225.1). Taxonomy (GTDB): domain Bacteria; phylum Bacillota; class Clostridia; order Lachnospirales; family Lachnospiraceae; genus COE1. The sequence goes on along the minus strand of JAAVAF010000052.1, from coordinate 25,392 downwards.
GTGCATTAAAGGCGCAGGGAATCCTGAATTTAAATGCGTGTATCGCATACACAGATGTCGAGGACGCGCATTTGACCAATGACAGCGTGGCGTTTCATGAAAAATGCGGTTATCGGTTGGTTGCACATTTTCATGCATGCGGCTATAAATTTGACCGTTGGTATGACATGGTGTGGATGGAAAAAATGATTGGAGAACATCTCTCAAACCAGCCAAAAGTCAAACCGTTTTGTGAAATCTAAGAAAAAACAAACTTTGTTTAACAAAATTTTCACAATCTATTTCCATTTTCTGGAAAAAAGATTATAATAAAATGTAAAACTTATTGAAATATAAAATAGATAGAGATATATCAACGCAATTGTTTATAGAATTAAAGAACTGGAAGGGGGAAATCAAATGCTTTACAGAGGATTGGTAATATTACTGTGTAGTTGTCTGGTAGCTGCAAGTATACCGCAAACAACCTTTGCAAAAGAATCTGTCGAGATAAAGGCAGAACGCGCAGAAATGATTTCGTTTGATGATGACGGGGAAGAAAAGAAAGAAGATAAAGAAGAAAATAAAAAGGAAGAGGATCCAAAGCCAGACCCGGAACCCGAGCCGAAGCCGGACCCCAAACCAGACCCGGAACCCGAGCCGGAGCCCAAACCGGACCCGGAACCCGAGCCGGACCCGGAACCAACTCCCGATCCCGAGCCAGACCCCAAACCGGACCCGGAGCCCGAACCAGACCCGGAACCAACTCCCGATCCCGAGCCGGACCCCAAACCAGACCCGGAACCCGAGCCAAAACCTACAGAACCCGATAAAGAGGAAAAACCGGAGGAAAGTAAGGCACCGCAAAAACCGGATGAATCGGAGGAAAAGCCAAAACCAAGTGAAACGCAGACGGAACAAAAGCCAGAAGAGGACAATAAAAAACCCGAGCCGGATAAAATTGAGGAAATTAAAAAAGAGAAAGAGACAAAACCGGAAACAGCACCTGTTCCGACATCCGTTGAAGCAGTGTCTGAACAGGAGACTGACACAGAAAAAAATAAGGAAAAAGACGAGGACGAAAAAAACAGCAAAACCATCAAAGCCGGACAAACGACAGACATTACGCTGCGAGCATCAAATGCAGCCGAACAGCTTTTTAAATTCACAGCTTCGAGTGCAGGTTATTACAACTTTTTTGTCGACGGGGCAAACGTCGACGGTGTTACAAATACCATTTATGACAGTGCAAGTAAGAAAAATCAGATAAGACAAAGAACCTATCGGGACAATGTAAGATATTTTCTGTTGTATCTCGAAAAAGGTCAGAGCGTTTATCCCGCGATTTGTTTAAGCGATGACGCAGCCGCAGATAAAAGTATCAAATTTGGTGTAAAAAAAGCATCCGTTGCATCCGTTTCGGAAACAGACGGCGGATATACGGCATCGACATCGGCGATTACGGCAAATATCGGCTGGAAGCCGGCAAGCCGCACCGTCAGTACGGACATTACACTCTCCGATAAATCCGGAGCCGGTTTGAACGAAACTTATATTTGGCAGATTGTTTACGGAAACGGTGACGTAGGATATCAATACGCAGAGGAAACCATAAGTCCCAATGTGAAGAAGGAAAAGGGCATCAACGGACTGACTTCCTCACAGGAATACAGTTTTACCATGTATCTTTTAAACAGCGGCACAAAGGCACTCGAGGCAGTGCTTGTGTCTGATTCGAATGCAATCAAGCTGCAGACAGGCGCGTCCAGAGAGAATGTCATTTTTAGAGGCACTTCGTCTACTTATGAGAGTATTACGATTAGTGTTGAAGCGGTTGATCCTGTGACGAGAGTTCATTACGGACCGCTTGGAGAATATGAACAAGAAGTATCGTTGTCAAAGTACATTAGCGGTTTAGGACAGATTAGCGTTTCCGGTCTGGAGCCAGCCACCACTTATTACTTTGAATTTTACAATGCAAGCGGCGTGGTCACAGCGTATACCACCGTTGATACCAAAGAGTATCCTGCCAAAGTGACGTACGCAGTCAAAGCGACAGGTCCCGACAGCATTTCCATAGAAGCAGACATCGCCTCATACACGGGAAAAGTGCCATCGTCTTTTAATCTTTGCTATGAGGTGCTTGACGAGGATCTAAAGTCCGTTGCTTCCGGTATGGAGAAGGTGGACACAAAGGGACTGGAAAAGTGGGTCATCAAAGCGATCGTGGACGATTTGGAAGCGTCAAAGCAGTATACCGTCAGGGCGTGGATCAACGAACCCGGCTACACCGGTCACTTTAAGGAAACGGCAAGAACGATTACGACCGATAAGCCGCCGTTCCCCGAAAGTGCACTGAAAGTACAGATTGTTAAAAATAAAACAAAGTCAAACACGGCGGATTACACCATTACAATAGAGGACTATTTAAAAACGGTAAACGGCAAGCTCAAATACCGAATGAAAGATTCGCTTGGTGAATATGAAGTCATCAATTTGTCCGTTCGAAAGGGAAAAACAACAGGCACACTGAAAAATCTTCAGGAAGGTGCCGTGTATGAATATGAAGTCCGGCTCTCGGGCGTGGTAAAAAGAGGAACCTTCCAAATCGGAACAGCAGCGATAACGCCGGAGCTTTCGGACGATACTGGAGCGTATGATACGATTGTTTCCTATCGGTTAAATAGCGCGCAGCTGCAAAAGAACACGGCATACAGTGTCAAGCTCTATTACTACAATTCCGAGACAAAGCTGTACGCCGATGCGACGGGAAAAACGAATCTTACGGCAGCACAGGACTACACGGTATCCGTACAGGCGGCAGACTTTATGATGTTGTCGCCGAATACACAGTATGGATTTAAATGGGAGCTCTACACCGGTTCTACATTGTCCCATACAATCTATCAGCTTGTTACAACAGGCACTTCTGAAGTGAGTGTTGAGATTACAGGCGTTACAGCAGATGCGATTACATACAGCATTGGCATAGGCGGCAGAACCGAAAATATTTCAAACGACATCACGCTCTTTACCTATCTCTGCCCAGAGGGTGGCGAGTACCAAAAATGGGGCGACAGCTTTAACCTTTACAAGTCAAAAGGTTACAAAACCGAAAACCGTACGCTTGCGGCGCTTGACGATAAAACAACCTACACGATTTCCTTCCGGGATATCAAAGGCGGCGAGTACGGCACCTTCACCTTCACGTTTGATGCAAAGATTGACGGCGTGCGAATGGGCGTTACATCACTGACCGCAGGTGCGCACAACTTTATCGTGCAGGCATCGATTGAGGGCGAAACCGATTTTGACAATCAATACGCCGTGCTGTTCTTTAAGGAAAAGAATGAGGAGGACTGGGATATTCGAAGCAGTCTTTTGGAAAAGGGACAGACGGAGTGCGGCTTTGAACTTACAAGCTATTTGAGCGACGATTTGAATGCAGATACCATTTACGAATTTGTGGTGGGTGTGAGCGATATTGCATTTCCTACGGCGTCCGACAAATTACAGGGAACCTACTCGGGAGAAGTATTGACACAGGCGGATGCAAGAGGTCTTACCAATGTTAGTGCAAACAGCGGCTATTCGTATATTTCATTAAAAGCGGCGCTGACCAACAATCCGATTAACACGACCTCTTACATATATGTATTTTATTGTGAGAGTACCTCGGATAAGTGGACGAAAAGCGACGAGTCCTTTTTAATCAGCGGCACCACGGGAGGAATCCTCACCTTTATCAAAGATTTAAAGCCCGCGACAGAATATTATTATATTGTGGCAGTGAGCGACAACGGTTATGATGCGTCTTTGTCGGAGATTGACGAAGAGATGCAGCAGTTTGGCACAATTACCACAAAGGGTGTGGACCTATCACTCGAAATTACGGCTGATGAGGCAAACAGCACAGCAGGGCGCGAGCAGCTTACCATCAAAGCGACAGGTGCACAGGATATCAAAAATCTGAAAGCGGAAATCACGCTTTCTTCTGACCAAGCGAATCAGACCTTTGTCGAGGAGACTGAACTTTCGTCAGCAAACGATTACACAGCAGATGTATGCTTTGAGGGACTGTCACCTGAAACAACCTATACGGTGACAGGCGTATCTTTTAAGGTAATGGAAACGGTAATCGGCGGGTGCTATGCGGGAGAGGCGGCATATCTTGAGCCGCAGTATTCGTTTACCACAAAGAGCGCACAGCTTCCCGAAAGCATCAGCATTCCGCAGACACAGAACATACAAACTGACACAAGTGTCAGGTTAGCGGCACAAGTATTACCCGATACGGCATCGCAGGATATCGTGTGGAAAAGCAGCGACGAATCCGTTGCAACTGTGGATAAGGACGGAACCGTATCCGCAATCTCTCAGGGAGAGGCGATTATCACAGCGGTTTCTGCGTATTCAGAAGAAATTTCTGCACAGTGTAATGTGTGCGTAAAATCGTATGCGGCAGTGGAAAAGGGATTAGACGGAAGTCTTGGAAAAGAGATAAAGAATATAGAACTCTATAAAGGATATACTCGCGATATCGCGTTTTGCGAGGTATTACCCGACGGCACGCTCACGGAGCTTACGGACTATGAGGCAGCGTCCGATAAACAGACGGTAGCGGAGCTTTCCGGCGGTGCAATCAAAGGGATGGGCGTGGGAAGAACAGGCATTATGCTGAAAAAAGACGGCATTGCAATTCCTGTTGCCGTGCGTGTAACGGCAGCACCCGAGCGTTTTGAGATTACCGGACTTTATGCAAAGGATGCAAGATATCCGGCGATAAAGAAAGATGACACATATGAAATTGCCCTAAAAGACGGTATTTGCTATGAGATAAACGGCGCAATCATTCCGTCGGAGCGCTTTGATGCACAACGGTTTCAATGGAGTTCGTCGAATACCGATGTAATCGAAATAAATGACAGAGGTGTCATAAATCCGGTCGGTGCGGGAGTCGCAACCGTTACAGTGACGCCGATTGCGGAATACGGTATACTGGCGGGACAACAGGCGACCTGTCAAATCCGGGTAAAGCCGGTTCCTGAGAAGAAGACATCCGAGATTGTTGTCAATGATACAAAAAAGAAATTAAAATTAAAAGAAATCGCGCTTGCGGAATATCTCGGTGCGGGCTGGGAATGGAAAAATCCCGAAACGACCGTCTATAAATTGACAGAAAGTGCAGAGCCTTATACGTTTGAAGTAGTTTCTACAGGCGATGCATATTATACAGATAAGAGCAGCATAAAGGTATATTATGGAGCCGATAAGCTAAAAGAGGGGAATGAAGCAGACAGTGATGCCGATTTGACACAGCAGACAGTGACAGCAAGCGGCGATACACCTAAGGTGTCAAAAAAGCGGATTACCGTAAACACAGCGTATAATTATAAAGACAGTCATGACAAAGAACTTTTGGCAAAACAGTACGGAGCAATCGAAATTGCAGCGGGCGAGGGACAGTATATCAAGAGCGTAGAGCTGTTAGACAATGATGCGCAGAAGCCGTCAGAATCTTTTGAGATTTGCGGTTACGGTGCACAGGGATATCTTGTAAGACCTGTTTCTAACGTTTCCAAGGGTACCTATCGGTGTAACCTTAAAGTTACAACGTACCATACGGATGAGTCGTATGTTTATCCGCTGAAAGTAAAGGTAGTACATAAAAACGCTAAGAAAACGGAGCCTGCAGTGATTGCTGCAGAGACAGCTGTCAATACAAACACAAAAGTGGGATCTTTAGGGGGCAGCGTGGAGCGGACGACGCCTGTGATTACAAATGTAAAACCGTCCGTGTCTGCAGATAAGAACAGCATCGTGTTTAACACGGCATACAGCGACAAAGCAGTGGTAACACTCTTGCCCAAAAACTGCGAAGAAGCGGTGCTCTCGGACGTGGTGATTGAGGGCACGGACAAAAAATCGCAGCAGCTTATGGAGGAAAATCAAATTGTGCTTGTGCACGAGGGCCATCAAGTCACGGTAAGCATTACGGGAAGCGAAGCGTTAAAAGCGAAAGCGGGCACGTACCGTTATCGGCTGACACCGTACTACACAGAGAACACTTCCGGAGAGAAAAAAGCATTAAAAACCTTGACACTGAAAGTGAAGATGATCAATGGAACCGTCCGGGCAAATACAGAAAAAAAAGCGTCAACCGATGATATTGTGAGCGTGACAACAGACTTTACGAAGCTTGGCGATAGCCACAGAGTAAAGGGTGCGCGTCTTGTCGGAGCGTACAGCAGCTGTTTTGCACTGCAGCGCATTGGTTACGATATGTCGATTATAAATCCGGAATTTTATGTCAAAGAGACGCAGCCCGAAATGTTGCAATCCGGCAAAAGCTATAAAATGTCAGTCATATATACCATAGAAACCGGCGCGGGAGAAACATATGAAGTCAATGGTGGAAGTATTCGGATAAAGCATTTATAATAAAGTGATTTGAATAAATGTCAACCTATGATAAAAAATAGGTTGACATTTTCTTTGCATGATTGTAAACTTAATAACAAATAATGGTTGACAATTAGTTGTCTAGTCATAATGTCACACAACAGAAAGAGAAGAGGAGTAAAACACAATGACAGAAGCAACAATAACAAAAAAGAAAGAATCTACAGCAAAGTTAAACACAAAAACGATTACAGTAATCGGCGTAATGACCGCGATTATCTGCATTATGGGACCAATGTCGCTGACATTGCCCGTAAGTCCCGTGCCGATTTCACTGGGAACGCTTGCAATTTATTTTATACCGTATGTGCTCGGCATGAAAAAGGGAACGATAAGCTGCTGCGTTTATCTGTTAATCGGGCTTGTCGGACTTCCGGTATTTACGGGATTTTCAAGCGGACCGGCGAAGCTTTTAGGACCAACGGGAGGATATCTGATTGGGTATATCTTTATGACGCTGATTTGCGGGGTTGTGATTGATAGGACAAACAAGGTGCCGGTGTGTTTTTTGGGAATGGTGTTGGCAACAGCAGTGCTGTATCTGTTCGGAACCGTGTGGCTTACGTATCAGGCAAGTATGACCTTCCGGGAAGCGTTGATGGCAGGTGTCATTCCGTTTATCCCCGGTGATCTTGCAAAAATGGTGATTGCGATGCTTGTGGGACCACAGATAAAGAAACGGTTAAAAAAGGCGGGACTTGTGTAAAAGGATAAAATCATATGTCAATTTTTTGAGAAGTTTCGGTTGTTTCGGCAGTAAATTCGGGATATAATAACCTTGAGGTCGTGCACTTTTTGGAATGACTTTTGCGTTTTGACAAATGCACAAAAGGGGGTATGGCTGTGTACACAGAAATAAAAAATGCGGTAAATGCAACTGATAAAGATGCTCAGTACGATGAAAAGGCAAAACGCCTGTTGGGAAATAAAATCATTTTGGCGCATATCTTGGTAAAGACTGTTGATAGGTATAGCAAAAGATCTTCCAGCGCATGATGAGAAGTATGAGTTGCATCGTTTACTGAATGCGTTATTGTCGACAGAATTGTCCACTGATGAAAAATTAGGAATTATAGAAATAGAGTATGGTATTCCGATAGATGCTAAAATAAGAGAGGATGTGAGCGCAATGTGTAATTTGAGTCAGGGAATTAGAGATAATACTTTAGCAGATGTAATAGTGACTATGCATGAAAAAGGGTATACATCTGAGCAGATAGCAGAAGTTGTTAAAAAGAGCATTGAGGAAGTAGAAATTATTATCGAGAAAATACAGCCGATATTGGTTTAAGTCTGTGTATATAAAAAGAAAGAGAGTAATTATAGTGGGAGTTCAGCGTGTGCGCATGCACACGCTGTTTTTCTTTGTATGAAAAAAAACAAGAAAAAATCAGTAAATTTGCACAAAATTTATAATTTAAAGCATAAAATATTGTAAAATTTTAAAGAATCTGATAAAATTAAAACTAAACTAAAAAATGTGCGGATTTTACGAAGTCCGATTTTGCACGTGCACGGCACGCAGTGCAAAATGCCACCAAAAAGACAAGGAGGAAGCGTATGAGTAAATTTAAAAACAGACTTATGAAACGAGCTTTGGCATTGATATTGTCAGGCGCGATGATTATGTCGGATGCGGCGTTATATCAAATGACGGCGTTTGCAACAGAAGAAACTACGGAGGGATATTCTGAGAGGCCATCCGAAGAAGATGAATCCGAGGCAGCGGAAATCACAGTGAAAGAAGACGGTGATTCCGACGAGAAGGATGCGGATAACGCAGCGGATATGGCAGAGGATGACAAGAACAATGACGCAGCGGACAGCACGGCAGATGACGACAAGAACAATGACGCAGCGGATAATAATGCGGCAGACGACGCTGTGCCGGAAACAGTTGCGGAATCCACAGAAGATGCGGATAACACAGATGATTCTGACGAGAAAGTGGCGGATTCGGAATCGGCTGTCGATGACGCAGCGGTTGATGAAACGACTGTGGAGGACGATCCTCAGGAAGCAGAAGTAGAAGAGATTGTCGAAGAAGAAACTTCTGATGTCGAAGTTACGGAGGAAGTTGTTGATAATCAGGCTAGCAGCGCTAACATAAAAGGCGGTTTCAAAAAAGGAACAGAGTATGGTGATAGTATCCTAAAATTTTTTGTGCTTGAGGATATGAATTATAAGGGCACATCCGATATTAGGGTTGGCAGCAGTTCCGGCACGAAGTATAGCGATTATGTTGCGGGGTCATCCAATCCATATATAAGTCAAACAGTTAATGACAAAGGTGAAACTGTAAATAATGGTCCAAACAATACGAATGGATGGATTCCGACGATGGGCGCAGCATTCAAAATAGAAGCAACGAAAGCATCGAAAATTACGTTTGTTGTTGGAAAGGGAACCAACAAAACGTATTATTATGCAAAAGATGATGGAGAGAAGGGAGCAATGGTTAAATCCGGAGCTCTCAATGAAACTTATGCAACAGCGGCATCTTATGAGATGGACGCAGGTGAAACGTATTATTTTTATGTATCAGGTTCAAAACCATATGTATATTCAATAACATGGGAAGAAATCGAAATAGAGATTGACGAAGACAGCCGTAAACCTTGGGAAGATATAGCGAATCCTGAGATTTCGAAGGTTGGTTACAAAGAAACAGATCCGTCAAAAATCGAGGTAACGGTAGACAGTGTGGTCGGTTTGGATGGCGCCGACACGATGACTGTGTATATGTATAATGCGGAGGATACGGAAAATGCGATAGCGACCGTCGTTTCCGAAAAATATCAGGATTCGACAACGGTTACATTTGCGCCGACAGCATCAGGAACATATGTGTTTAAGGCAGAAATCGCGCGTAAAAAACGACCGGGAGAAGAAAAAACAGGCGAGCTGAGCGAGCCGTTTGAGTTTGAGTGTCCGTTTGTACCGCCCGCAAATCTTTCCGCGGAAAACCTTGGTGGTGGAAATGTGCAAGTTAAATGGGATGCCGTGCCGGGGGTTGACAAATATGTCGTAGAGATTGTGGATAAAGCGAATCTGGGTAATGTCATTCCGTCTGTGGAGAGTGTAAAAACGAGTACTGTCATTTTCGGTCTGACAAAAGGAAATACCTATACATTTACGGTTTATTCGGTAAAAGTTGTTGAAGAAACCGAACAAAAGTCTGAGCCGTCAGAGTCGATCGACCATAAGGTAGCGGATTTAAAGGTTACATATAGTCTTAGCAGATACGGAAACGGAGCCGGCAAGACTGGTAATGATATGAAAAATAATACCGATACATCGGTGAGATTAGTTTCTTCTGGTGGTAAGGGTAAGATTGTTCCCGCGTCTACGGACGGATTAATGTTCTATTACACAACGGTATCGAGCAAAAAGAACTTTACATTTACGGCATTGGCTCATGTGAATTCATGGGAGTTCTCAAACGGACAGGAAGGTTTCGGCGTTATGGCGGCGGACAGAGTCGGCAGTGATGGCACCGGAAGTGAATTCTGGAATAACAGCTATCAGGCAGTGGTATCAAGAGTCAGCTATAGATGGGACGGCGTAGGAATATCAGAGGATGATACCGGAGAAAAAATTGAGATGCAGATTGGTGTAGGCTCAACGGAAAAGGTTGGTGTTACACAGGATGATTTAAGTGAAATGAGTGCAGGGGACATTACTGTACCGAGAAACTTTAGTGCAGTGCAGACGGCGATTGATTCCACATATGCGAAATACGGTGCAGGTCAGTATAATATAGTGGCAAACTGTACTAATATAGGAGATAGAGTCGATCTGACGAGCAGGCATGAGGAGTACGTAAATTTTGAACTTCAGGTACAAAAAAATAACACAGGTTATTTTGTGAGCTATACAAAGGTCGACAATGACGGAAACTATATATTGGATAGCAACGGAAACAAAATTACGACGACGAAAAAATACTATGATCCGGATGCTTTAAGCAAGCTTACAAAGGGCAGCGTATATGTAGGTGTATTTACTTCCAGACATGCGGATGTAACATTCTCTAATATGACATTGGAAACAATTGACCCTGAGGATGATTTACCTGCAGAGGAAATAGCGGTTAAATATTATAATCTTACAACCAGTATTTTATCACAGACCGTTTCAAACTCAGAGGATTATGAATTTATATTCCACAGCAATTGGAACGGAAAACTTGTGCTCAAGGACAGCGCAGGAAAAGTTTTGTCAAAACACACTGTAAAAGGTGATAACGGGGAAGACGTAGAGATTGATTACTATGATGTGACAGGAAGTCTTGATCCCGCGAAACAGGCGCTGCAAGACGGTTTTGATACAAAGAACACAAAGATATACATCGATTTAAAGGATGAAAATGCGCTTTCCATCGGTAAAAATGTCTTTACTGTTGAATATACACCGGATAAGAGTTGGTGTCCTGATGAAGATAAGGAAAAAGGAAAGCGATATGCAGAGCTTAACAGTTACGATAAGGTAACGCTTACGTATACAGTAGAGTATAGAAAGTATGGTGAGCCGGGACAGACAATTTATGTATCACAGTATGGTAAGTCTTCCAATACCGGTACAAAGGATAGTCCGCTTGATATCTACACGGCTGTAAAATACGCGCAGCCGGGACAGACAATTCTGCTCGCAGGCGGAACATACAGATTAAACAAGACACTCCAGACACCGAGGGGCGTTGACGGAAAGCCTGATATTGTGGATGGCAAGGAAACATACAAAAATTACATTAAGATGATGGCAGAGGATCCGACAAACAGACCTGTGCTTGACTTTATGAGTTTGGTACCCGCTGTAGTGACAGTCGGAAATTACTGGTACTTTAAGAACATTGATGTAACACGGTGTAAAGACGGTGAAAAAGGTATTCAAGTATCAAGCAGTTACTGTGTATTTGATAGGGTAGATACGTATAAAAACGGAAGTACGGGCTTACAGATCAGCCGTCTGGCAAGTCAGGATACATACAAGGACTGGCCGCATGACAATCTGATTCTCAACTGTAATTCATACCTCAATGTAGATTCGGGATACGAGGATGCAGATGGATTTGCGGCAAAGCTTACAAGCGGAAGCAACAATGTCTTTGACGGATGTATCGCGGCGTTTAATGCAGATGACGGATGGGATTTGTTTGCAAAGGTACAGTCGGGAAGTATTGGTGGGGTAACAATTAAAAACAGCATTGCCTATCGAAACGGTTATGTATTTCTTTCCGATGTAAATGATAGCAGTACAATTGATGAGAATGGAACGCTTGTAAAAGGAAAAGGAAACGGCAACGGCTTTAAGATGGGCGGCGACGGCGTTATAGGCGGAAGTATCTATGATACAGACGAAAACGGCGATAATTACTATGACAAGTACAAGACATATATGGGGCACAGGCTTTATAATTCCTACTCATTCTGCAATAAAGCAAAAGGATTTGATTCAAACAGTTGTCCGAATGTAAAAGCATATAATTCCGTATCATTTAATAATGGTGACGCAAATATCGGTTTTTCGACAGCTAGTAAAAATGCGAATACTGACTACGAAGTGAAAAACGTAATTTCGTTTAGAACGGACGGCAGTTCAACAGCTGATAGTATTTCTGGAAAGGGCTCACAGAGTTCAAGCAAAATAAAAAATGCTACAAGTTATTTGTGGAATGGCAGTGCTTCAAAGAACTCTAGTGGAGCTTCAATTACCGAAGCTGATTTTTATTCCGTCGATTATAAACCTTGGGACAAAATAGATCCGGATTATTGGAGAAATGAGGATGGCACCATCAATATGCATGGTTTTCTTCAACTGAACGACAAGTCAAAGGTTGATGCTTCCATGGGAGGAACTGCCTCAAAGGATATCGAAGTCGGTGAAGATACTTATGGTAACATAACAGGCGCTATTGAATCGGGAGACGCTACGGATGACTATGGTACTGACTATCCGGAGGGCGGTATCAATGATTACTACGGAAAAATCTGGGTTGCAGAGATAAATTATCTTGACTATACAGACAGAGAACCAATCGAGTATACAGGAAAACAGGTTATGCCGGAATTGCATGTATATTTCAGCGCGGATGCCGGATTGCTTAGAAAGGGCAAGGATTACACCGTAAAATACGAAAACAATATCAATGCGGGAACAGCAACGGCACATGTTACAGGTGTCGGAAGTTATAAAGGCTTTACCGTGGATAAGACATTTGAGATTAAACCGATCAATGTAAATGACTATACAGTATCTATTCCGGAAAGTGTTGCTGTTGTAAGTGGTGATGCTTCAAAAGAAATTAAGCCTACATGGCAGGGTAAAGCACTCAAGAAAGGCAAGGACTATGATATAACAGCGACAACAGATGGTTTTTCTGTTGTCGGTAAAGATAACTTTACCGGAACAAAGAAGGTAACTGCTCATACAGTTACTGCTGATAAGCTGATGAGCAAGGCAAGCGTAAAGATTACGACTGCTGCTAAGGAGCTCACTTATACAGGATTAGAAGTTAAGCCAAAATGCGAGGTAAAGCTGAACGGAACTACGCTTACAGAAGGTGAGGATAAAGACTATACGATAAAGTATGCCAATAATATTGAAATTGGTAAGGCGACACTAACCGTAGTCGGCAACGGCACAACTTATTTTGGCAGCAAGAGTGTAAACTTTAATATCAAAGGCGGAAAGATTCAGGATGAAGAATTTGTTGCCATAGAAAAGGGTACCTTCCTTACGAAATATGAAGCAAATGGTGTGGAGTTCAACGGAAGTGACTGCGCGGTACCGGAAAACACAATTAAGTTGACTTTGGCGAAGAATCCGGACGAGAAGCTTGTAAATGGTGTTGACTACAAGATCGTGCAGAAAGGTACGAACAAAGCAGGTAATGCAACAGTCACAATAAAAGGTATCAACAACTACACGGGATCTATCAGCTACAAATTTAAGATCACAGCGAAAGATATAAGCACATTAACAGATGATAATTTCCCTCACAACGATAGCCTTCCCTATTTGGCAGGTGGTGTGAAATATGATGCCGGCACAAACTTCAACATTAAAATGAACGGATATACGGTTGACACCAAACATTACACGTTAAGCTATAAAAACAATGCAACGGTAGGAACAAAAACGGATGCAAAAGCACCGACCGTTATCGTAAAGGGAAGAAACGGATTTACGGGTAAGAAAGAGTTTACATTTACGATTACAGCTGCGGAAATGACAGATAATACAGATATTGTCGTATCTGCAAAAGATATTGCGACAAACGGCAAGGAGTTAAAGTATTCTGATCTTAAGAAATCGAAGATTACTGTAACGCAGTCTTATACGGCAAAAGGCAAAGTGAAATCGAAAAAGCTTTCAGCGGGTCGCGACTATGATAAGAATACGATCGAATACTATATTGACAAAAACAATAATTATGTAATCGATGAGGGTGTTGACGAAAAAATTACGGAGAAACTTACCTCAAAGGATACTGTCAGTGACTTTACAAAAGGATATATGACAGTGCTTGTAAGAGTTCATTCTGCATCGAATAATCCGAAGTGTAACTACAAAGAAGGTTATGTAGACGGTTACTTTAGAGCGGCTCAGTATGACATCAATAAGGCGAAGTTTGTAAATTTAATGCCAAGAGTATATGGCAATAACTGGAAAGAGGGTAATGGTCTGTCTGTGGCGATTGACTGGTCGGATACAGAGGTTGCAAAGATTGAGCAATATATTGACTTCTCATACAAGACTAGCGAGGGTGAGGCATCTTTAGTATGCAACGACAGAATAGGCGATTACAAGAAAAATAAGAGCAATGCCGCGAAATACTATGCGATGGATGGCTTTGTCATCGATACAGACAGCTACAAGAAAAATGACAGAGTCGGTACGGCAAGTTTCACCATTGTCGGAACCGGAAAGTATGCCGGCACAAAGAAGGTTACCTTTAAGATTGTAAGTAAGGAAACGGCAAAGAAATTAGCAGAAAAAGGTAGCCCGGTAGAAGCTCTTAAAGTAAACGCAGCAAAATAACGCAGTCAAAAGAAAGGAACAAGCATATGCTTAAAATAAAAAATAAGTTTACAAAGCGTATACTGGCGCTGGTGTTGTCGGGCGCGATGATCGTTACAAGTCTGACAACATCAGGATTGACAGCATATGCAGCAGAAGATGCTCAGAATACCCATAGTGGGTATTCTGAGGAAATCTCCGAGACGGATAACGAAGCAGCTCAAATGGAAGAAGCAGAGGAGAACGAAGGTAACAAGGATGCGGAAAATCCAGTTGATGCGGAGGATGAGAACGATTTCGAAGAAACTACGAAAGCAGAAACAGTAGAAGCAGAACCTTCGAAAACAGAGTTAGATAAAGAGGAACCTGTTAAAACAGAAGCTACGAAAGAAAACTCCGACAAGGAGGAGCCTGTAGAGGCGGATTCTACGGAAAAAGAAGAAGCTAAGAACACGGATGATGAGGAACAGGAAAAGGACGAGAAGGCAGAAGATGTAAAAGCGTATACCTATTCTGCTCCCTCGGCAAGTGCGAAAGGTGCGTGGGATAATTATGAGGTTTTCCGTGGCAGTGTGTTTGGATATTCAAGTAAAACCGTTACGGATAAGAACTCTTATAATTTGGGAACAGATAACGGAAAGATGCGGATAAAAGCTCTCGATAACGGTAATAAAATTGCTTTAACCGATGACGGCAGAGCGATGTATTTCTATCAAGTTCCGATAGACAGTACATTTGAATTAAGAGCAAAGGCAACAATCAATTCTATAGGTAATATAGGTGAAGAGCAGGAAAGAAATGACGCTCAGGTAGGCTTTGGTCTTATGGCACGCGATGATATGCTCATCGATGTAAAATATAATAAAGATGAGCATACAAATGGCGCAGGTTGTTCTTCTAACTATGTTGCTGCCGGAACATTAATGGGAAGTGCACTAGGGGCAGAGCCGGAATTACAAACATCCATTAATTGTTTTTCCCGAGTGGACGGAACATTAAAAAGAGGCGCCTCTCTTGGAAAAATAATTACATCAGGCGAGTATGCTTTAAGCATTAAATTTGACGGCACAAAATATATTTGTCAAATGGGCGACAATGATCCGGTAGAATATACGGTTTCTCTCAATAAAATTGATAGTGCATACCAATATATTGGAATGTTCGTTGCAAGAAAGGCAGATATCACCTTCAGCGATATCTATCTCACGGTAGACGACGAGAGAATCTTAGACCAGGTATCACCTCGGTATAATGTAACCGTATCAAAGGAAGGAAACGGTACGGTAACGGTGGACGGTACAACTGTGATTGTTGGAGATACCGTAACACTTACTGCGAAACCGAGTAAAGGTTATTACCTTGATGACTGGCAGATTGTAGAAGGTACCGATCTGGTAACAGACATTGAAATTGATGAGAATAATCAGTTTACAATGCCCGATGGAAATGTTTCGATCAAAGCAATTTTTAGAGAGATTCCCACAGAATGGGATTTTGAAAACGATAACACACTCAGTGCCCGCTTTGAGGAAACGACAGGCAAAGTAGCAGGACTTAAGATTGATGCCACAAACGGAACGTTTGATTCTACAGGCGGCTTGGCGCAAATAAGCGAAGGTACAACAATTACGGTCCCGCTTGCAGGAGAGTGCACACTGACCGTAGTTGGAGAGAATAAGAACTATACAGTAGATGGAAAAGCAGCTACAGAGGCAGAGGATTCTTTTACATGCGGCGGTATTTTCTTAAAAACAGCTGTGATAACAGCGACAGCAGATACGGCAATTAAATGCATTACCGTGACATCTTCGGGAAAAGAAGAAATTGTGCTTCCCGAAACACCGCGAAAGATTGACGTGTGGGATTTCGGTGCAAAGGAGCAATCAGGTTCGAATTATGTAAACCATATTAAAGTGTCGGATTGGACCAATTTTTCAAATCTGGCAAGCGGCAGATTTACGGTTGCTTCCGGAGATGATCCGCAACATCCGATAGAAGATGCAACGGCAAGTTTTGGTGATTTAACGTTTTGTTATCATGTAAATGATATTTTATACAGCACTGCATACACAGGAGCTTTTAACCATCAGTCTAATCAAAGTATGCGGGCAGAAGCAACGCATGCGTATGGTGATTACACAGCGGCAGGTGAATGGTATTGTAATGGTACAGGAGGCAGCAACAGAAGAAATATAACAATCGAAAACGTTGTAGCAGGCGATATCATATATGCATATGTGGGAATAAGCAACGGTGTCGAAACAAACTTTTATTTTGAATATCTTGGAACAGACGGCGAGCAAAAGGATAGCGGAACAGTGGAAAAAGGTGATAGTAACGGCGTCAATAAGAAGCTCACCTTTACTGCGAAATATTCCGGTACTTATAAGATTTGGGCGGAGGCGGATACAACAGGAAAACCGTTTTATAACAGAATTGTACGCTACCCTGCAGTAGGAGTGCAAGGCTCCATCGACTGGGCAGGCATTTCCAGAGAAGGCGTTTCTATCCAATTTGTGAATGACTCAACAAAGGAAGCAACAAACGCAGTATTTGACAGTGCAGGCTATGCAGTCATTCTTGTACCAGGTTATAGCTACACGATAAAGCTTGTAGGAAAAGAGAATTACAGTTTTGCGGAAAGCTGCAGGAAGATCACGGTAAGCAATACGGACGGCATAAACGGAAAGACGCATAATCTTGTCGTGCAGGATTTGGAAGCCTTACCCAAACAGGCGGTTTCCGGCAAGTTTATCGGCTCCGGCGAAGTACCGCTTACCGGCGTTGAAGCCACAAAGCTTGTATTCAAAAATATAGATGATGATTATATTTATGAAGCGCAGATTGAGAATGATGCTTATAGTATAAATCTTAGAAAAGGAACTTATCTTGCGGAAATTACGGCGGATGGATATAGTACAAGAACGCATGTTATTGTAAACAATGCGAGTGTTGAGCGGGATTTATTCCTTGCGTCGACTGATACTTCACCACTTCCTTTGGTAAAAGATTTATATGTCGGCTATCCGGATGAAGAAGAAAATAACTTCCCGACAATCAATGCGGCGCTTAGAGTGGCAAAACGCATGAATCCGCAGAAAGAAGAAGACCGCATCACAGTCCATATCTATCCGGGCACATACAGAGAACAAGTGTTTGTAAATGCAAATTATATCACACTAATCAATGATACGCCAAGTCAGGATGTATTGATTACATGGTATTACGGTATCGGTTATGCGTACTACAGTGCAGATGACAGCGGTGGAAAAGGAACCGGTTATTACAATGAAGAAAGTGCGTATGACAAATTCGAAAAACATAATGCGGCAAGATGGGGCTGCGCGGTAAGAGTAAAAGCAACCGATTTTAAAGCGAAAAACATTATATTTGAGAATTCGTTTAACCGCTATATCACGGAAGAAGAAATTGCAGACGGTGTTGCGCTTAGCACTGAAGGGGCAGGTACGGAAATTTCTTTTAAAAGAACTGCATCAGTGACACCAACACAGGCAGCAAGTATAAGTGCAACGGAACGTGCAGCAGCGATTGCTCTGGATACGGGAAGTGACCGTTCGGAGTTCTATAACTGTAAATTTTACAGCAGCCAGGATACGCTTTACACAGGCGATGGAAATTCTCGTGCGTATTATAAAAACTGCTTTATATCCGGTAACACAGACTATATTTTTGGTGACGGAAATCAAGTTTTTGAGAATTGTGAATTGAATTGGATAGGATATACAAACAATTCAAAAGGAGAGAAAGGCGGACATATCACAGCAGCAAAGGATACGTCAACATTAGGATATCTTTTCTATAATTGTACAATAACGAAACCGAAAGAAAGCGGATTTACTGCAGGAGCAGGAACATTAGGCAGAACATGGGGCGCTAAGGCGAGAGTAACCTATGTCAATACCGTACAGGAAGCATCTAATCTTATTTCTGATAGCGGCTGGGGGAACATGAATGGAGATCCAAAAAGTGCCAACTATAAGGAATATAATACGACACTGAAAAATGGAACAGAGATCAACCATAACACTTCTCCAAGAAAAGACAAATATACAACAACCAATCCAATTGACACTCCGGAAAAATTAGAAGCGTACTTCGGAGAAGATTGGAAACCGACATTCTATGAGCGCAGCACAGAAGGCGGCGATACAGGCGAATCAGGAAGCACGCCCGAAACCGGCAATACAAACGAGTCAGGAAGCACACCTGAAAGCAGCAATACGGGCGAATCAGAAAGCACACCTGAGTCAAGTGGAACAAACGAGTCAGGCGGTGATGACAAGGTCGAAGACATTTATATCCGCGGACTTGAGCCATCCTATCCATATACAGGTGCAAAGATTATTCCCGATATTGAAGTGCTAGATGGAACAACCATTCTTTCACCGGACGTTGACTATAAAGTTTCTTATAAGAACAACGTAA
This sequence comes from Lachnospiraceae bacterium, assembly GCA_014804225.1. Taxonomy (GTDB): domain Bacteria; phylum Bacillota; class Clostridia; order Lachnospirales; family Lachnospiraceae; genus COE1. The sequence continues at coordinate 6,483 of JAAVAF010000052.1, read as the reverse complement.
AACCGGGAACGGACACGGCGGAAGTGATTGTAACTGGAAAAGGAAACTATGCGGGAAAAGCTTTTTCCAAGAAATTCAGCATCGTAGAAACAGAGGATGTAAAGGAAAATCTCGCAGATCTTAAAGGTGCCAAAATGGACAAAATTGCTCCTGTGGAATATAAAGGAGAAGCATGGTATCCTGATTTCACACTTACATTCAAGGACGGCTCAAAGGCAACCTATATACAAAATACGAATCCTACCGACGACAGTAAGGGCTTATACAAGATAAAAGACAGCGATCAACCGATGAACGTCAATGTAGCAGTCTCAAACAACATCAATAAAGGAACTGCGACAATCCTGATAACAGGTGCAAAAGATGGGAATAAGACCACAAGCATTAAAAAGACCTTTAAGATTACGGCAGTAGACATAAGTACGGCAGAAGTAAAGGCGGAGGATGCAACTTATGCGGTAAGCGGTGCAATCCCCAAAGTGACAGTCGAATATAAAAAAGTGCCTCTTAAGCTTGGAAAGGATTATACTTTAAAGTATGCAAAAAATAAGACAGCGGCGTCAAAAGGAACCGTTACGGTAGTCGGAAAAGGAAACTATGCAAAGAAGCACGCTCCGGTAGAGTACACGATTAATAAGCTTGACATGTCAACGCTTACGGTAAATGCCGTAACGGCATCTGTCGGCGGAAAGCCGGGTAAGATAAAGGCAACCATCAATGACGGAAACGGAACTGCACTGAAAGCCGCGCAGTATACACTGTCAGTCTACCAAGAAGACGGTCAGACACCATATTCTGCAGATACGTTTGGAACAGAAGGCGAAACCATCTATGTAGTGGCAACGGCAAAAGAGGGATCCAAAGACCTTACAGGCAGCACACCGGCGGCAGAATTTAAAGTGGGTGTCGATATCTCAAAAGCGAAGATTGTTTCTGCAGTGGATGGAAAGGCTGTGACAAAATCCTATAGGGGAAGAGCGATTACGCTCGAAGCGACTGATTTGAAAGTAACGCTCAAAGTGAATGGTAAAGAGGAAACACTTGAACCGAATAAGGACTATAAGATTGCAACACACTTCAATAATATCAACAAAGGAAATGCAACCGTTGTGATACAAGGTATCGGCAAATACGGTGGAACAAAAGCAGTGAAGTTTAAGATAACGCAAAGATCCATTCAAGATACAGATTTAAGGCCATGGAAAGAGATGTCAAAAGCAATCAGTAATAGGATAAGCAGCTTATCAAGCAAATAAAATCAAAAAAGGAAACCGGTCATCAACGATCGGTTTCCTTTTTAAAACTTTTTTAAAGAAAATACTATTTAACCAAAATATCTATCAAGCAATCCCTTCAAAGCCTTGCCGTGTCTTGCCTCATCCTTTGCCATTTCATGCACCGTGTCATGAATCGCATCCAGATTATTCATCTTAGCACACTTTGCCAGATCAAACTTACCTTGCGTTGCGCCGAATTCGCATTCCACTCTCCATGCAAGGTTGTCCTTTGTAGTAGCCTTCATATTCGGCTCTAAATCCTCGCCTAAAATCTCAGCAAATTTTGCTGCATGCTCTGCTTCCTCATAAGCAGCCTTCTCCCAGTAAAGACCGATTTCAGGATAGCCTTCTCTGTGTGCAATACGAGCCATGCAAAGATACATACCAACCTCAGAGCACTCGCCGTTGAAGTTTGCCTTGAGCTGCTCAAAAATATACTTCTTATCTTCATCGCTGATGTCCTTGTTGTTCTTTACCGTCTTTGCATAAATACCGTACTCATGCTCCGCTGCAAGCGTCATCTCGCCCTTAACTTCGTTGAACTTGTCCGCTTTTGCGTGACATACCGGACACTCCTCCGGTGCTGCATCTCCTTCGTGAACATAACCGCAAACACTGCATACATATTTCATATTGAATTTTCCTCCTTGTTTTTTCTCCTATCACACATGCCTTTTTGGAAGACATTGCCTGTAAAAAATTATATTTTTTTCATATGCGTTTGTCAAGCGGGAAAACCATTTTTATTTTATAGGAAATTGCGACAGCGTAAATCATTGAAACAAAAAGCGAAGCTTTTTGCAATCGAGTGCGCTGGCACTCGATTTTTTTAAAAATAAATTAAAAATAAATTAAAGTTAAAAAATAAATTAATAAATCCCAAAAGCTTTATATTTTAAGGAATGATATGCTATACTGAAAGCAACAGAAGTTGGAGGCGTATACGGAGAATGGAAAAAAAGCGCAAAGCGGGCATGAATCTGACGGCAAAATTAATGATCATCTTCTTTGCGATCATTTTTATCCCAATGATTGCGGGAGTGATGACGCTGCTTGGATTTGCTCATCATGAAAATATCAATATTGTACATGAATTGTCAAAAGAAGACATCATGATTGGCAAAATGATCAGCAGAACGTTTTTGTTGTGCTTTGCAGTTATTATGCTCGTCATTCTCGTCATGACAAGCTTTATTATCACAAGCTGGATTCGGGTCGGTATTTACAACCCGATTAAAGAGCTCAGCAGCGCGATGCAGAGTATTGCAGTCGGCGACTTGGAACATCGCTTGCCGGAGCAGCGCACCGACGAGTTAGGACAGCTTTTTCAAAATTATGAACATATGCGGCTGAGGCTGAAAGAAAACAGAGAAGAGAATGAAGAAAATGAAAAAAAGCAGAAAGAGTTGATCAGCAATATTTCCCACGATTTAAAAACACCCATAACATCCATCAAAGGTTACGTTGAGGGTATTATGGATGGGGTTGCAAATACGCCCGAAAAGATGGATAAGTATATCAAAACGATTTATAATAAAGCAAACGACATGGATAGACTAATCAATGAGCTTACAACATATTCCGGAATCGGTACCAACAAAATCCCGTACCATTTTCATGTGCTGAATGTTTCCGATTATTTTTCCGATTGTATCGAGGAAATTGGACTGGATTTGGAATCCAAAAATATCCATTTAAATTACACGAACCTTGCGCCGCCCGACACTTGTGTGGTTGCGGATCCCGAGCAGTTTAAAAAAGTAATCAATAACATTGTAAGCAACAGCGTAAAGTACATCGGACATGACCATGGCGTCATCGATATCCGCATCATCGACGACAACGAATCTGTCAGAATCGAGCTTGAGGACAATGGAAAAGGCATTGCGGCAAAAGATATCGGAAACATTTTTGAACGGTTTTATCGGACAGATGCTTCAAGAAATTCACTTCAGGGTGGCAGCGGCATCGGACTTAGCATCGTGAAAAAGATTGTCGAAGATCACGGCGGTTATGTGTGGGCAACAAGCAAAGAAGGCGAGGGCACCTGCCTGCATTTCGTGCTGCGAAAATACATGAAAAATGAAGAGGATGTTATTATATAAAAACGCAATATATAAATATCAAAAAATTTGGAGGACTATTATGAGCAAAATATTAATCGTTGAGGACGAGGAAGCAATCGCAGAGCTAGAGAAGGATTATCTGGAGCTGAATGACTTTGAGGTGACCATCGAAAACAATGGTGATACGGGGCTTGCAGCCGCGCTTTCCGAAGATTTTAATTTGGTCATACTGGATCTCATGCTTCCCGGAATAGATGGTTTTGAAATCTGCAAGCGCATCCGTGAGGAAAAAAATGTGCCGATCTTGATGGTGTCTGCAAAAAAGGATGATATTGACAAGATCAGAGGTCTAGGCTTAGGTGCGGACGATTACCTTACAAAACCATTCAGCCCAAGCGAGCTTGTGGCAAGAGTGAAAGCGCATATGTCGCGTTATGAGCGTCTGGTCGGCAGTCACTCAAAGGATAACGACATTATTGAAATTCGAGGGATTCGTATTGACAAGACCGCAAGACGCGTGTTTATTGATGGTGAGGAAAAGACCTTCACCACAAAAGAATTTGACCTTTTGACGTTCCTTGCCGAAAATCCGAACCATGTCTTTACAAAGGAAGAAATTTTTAGGGAAATATGGGATATGGACTCGATCGGTGACATTGCGACCGTCACGGTCCACATCAAAAAGATTCGTGAAAAAATAGAAACCGACACAAGTAAACCGCAGTATATCGAAACAATCTGGGGCGTCGGATATCGTTTCAAATTGTAGTCAAACGTAATCTTTTTTTATAGGAAATTGCGACAGCGTAAATCATTTAGAAAAGAATTTGCAAAGCAAATTCTTTGAACGCAAGCTGCCGAGCTTGCGTTTTTCTATAGGCAAAAAATGTAAGTATACGCATTTTTTGCAATGGACAAAATAATAGTGTGGTTGACACAATTTTTGAGATTCGTTATAATAATAACACACGTAATTCACTCATTGGCAGCATCTGTGAACTCATCAAACACCGACACGCTTTGCGCGTCGCCTTATTGAACAAACATCGATGAAAGGGGAGTAACACAAAGGAGGCCAGAGTATGGATGGAATGCAAAGTTGGACCGTTTATTTGGAAACAATGCGTAATCGTCTGCTTGCCGTAAATGATGCCGATAGCCTGATTTCCGTATTGAGCGATATAAAACAGATACCAATTGCGCTATCAACCATTGAAGACGTGACTGACGGCACAGGGCTCAATATGTCGTTTTCGGTAGTTTGCTCGGAAGTGAAGCTTTCAGGCAGAGTGATGTGTCTGACAAGCGATGATATGTTTACGTCAGTGCAGCTCAATCTGGGCACGGTTAAGCGAATTTATACAAAGCTTTCCGCAGACCAAAAAGGTGTGGTCATGAAGCTGATACTGAAAAACAGTGCAGAATTTTTACTCATGTTTCACACGGATTTAGAGGAAGAAGAATAGTGAAAAGAAAGAAATCCGTGACAATAGATTTGAGAGATAAGTCTGTTGTCGCGGTTTTTGCGTATAAAGAAAGCGGAGTGATGCAAATGGAATACAACACAAACGATTTATCAAAAATATTGGATGTGACGACGAACACGATTCGCCGTTATGAGGAAAAGGGATTTTTAAATCCACAAAGAAACGACCAGAACGGGTATCGGATTTTTGACAACAGTGATTTGGAAAAGGCAATTTATATAGAGCGATACAGAAAAAACGGCTTCGATCACAATGAGATTGAAAAATTGTTCCATGAAAATATGGGCATGGGACTACGTCGATTTCAGATAAGAATGAAAGAAATTGATGAAAAAATATCGGAGCTTATGGCAACGCGCCAGATGCTAAGCGATGACGTTATTCTTATGAAAAAAGGAATTGCCGAAAACAAAGAAATTACAGAAAAGAAATGCCAGTCTTTATATTATATTCTTCATCACAGGAATGGGCATACCAACATGGAGGGAAAAAACGGAATAGAATATCGGAAATTCATGGAAAAATGTCCCGAATTGAAATACATTTATATCTTTGACAAAGAGAACGTGGAGCGCGAGCGTCTGGTATACAGCGAAGGCATCGCCGCAAAAGAGCTTTTGATGGGCTTATACGGTGTGGAAATCGAACCGTCCTTAAAACATTATGAAAGCCGCCCAAGCATTATGCGTTTCGTGAAAATTCCAATTGATATGGAAAAGGAAGAGCAAATGTCAAAAGAAAAACTGAAAAAACTGCTTTTTGGAGATTTTTTGGAATACACAAACCAGAAAAATCTCCGTATAACAGGTGATATGCTGGGTGTTAAAATTGGTTTTTCCTATGAAGATGATAGTGAATGGCAGTATGTACTGCTGAGTGTGCCGGTAGAGGAAATATAATAATCTTGTTTTTGTGCAAAATTTAGATGTTAATAATCTTGATTATGCGTTAAAATGATAGAACAATAATCATGATTTTGCGCTAAATCATTGACAATGTATCGAACATATGTTATATTTAATTCCGGATAAGAACATACGATCGAATGTTTAAGGAATAAATGCTGTAATACAAGGGAGTATAATATATTAGGATACGTGACAACCGAAAAAAAGGGATGGACGTAAAGGAAGCGGTTGATGCGGCAGTAAACAGCTGCATTGCAGATGGAATCATGAAGGCTTTTTTGAGAAAGCATAAAGCGGAGGTGTTAAGTGTGTGTATAACGGAATTTGATGAGAAGGTATTTGTGAAGGGAATCCGAGAAGAAGGAAGAGAAGAAGGAATAGAAATAGGAGAAGCCAGAGGAAGAAGTGAAACAAAAAAGAAAACAGCGCTTAGTCTCCTGAAACGCGGAAAGCTGACAATCGAGGAGATTGCAGAAGATACAGGGCTTAGTGTTGCGGAAGTGGAGCAGCTTGCGGAACTTCAGACAGTGTAAAACGGTCCAAATCCGCACAGCATCATCAACAAGCTTGTTTGTAGATAGCGCCAAATCACAGAACAAAATCAGGTACCCGTTTGTACATAATTCACAGTGCAAACGGGATTTTTTTGTGAAATTATTTTGTTTAAAGTGAATTGACCATGACATTGTGTCATACTCTATAATCTAAATTATAAATATATTAAATTTATATAAAAAAGAAAGAA
>JAAVAF010000051.1 GCA_014804225.1 Lachnospiraceae bacterium | reverse complement strand
ATCCACCATAACCCGCCACTCATAATAATTGCTTGTCTTATAGGTGCCAAGCGGCGTTTTATGTCCTTCGCGCCCACACGAACAGACAAATGCCTTTACGGGAATGCTGTACGCGCCAGACGTATCCTTCTCATACACAGTCACACAGTTAGCAGCGCGATTTACCATAATCTTATAATCCTTCTTCCCTTCAGCCGCCTGTGTCGTAAAATAACACCCCAAATTTAATATACTGACACACATACACAGTGTAATCAGCCGTAAAAAAAATTTTTTCATTTTAATCTCCTCATGTCCTCATACGCTTAATGATAGTTTATCATAAAATACAGCAAAAATATAGTAATTTATGTATATTTTTGTAATTTTTTCTTTTATTGAATCAAAATAAGGCAGTTTTGAATTTGCTGCCTTATTTTAAAATACTTTTTCTTTTTACCGCTTTTCATCTGCCCTGTTTCTTATCTATACAATCTATACAAGCGCAAACCCTTCATTGTTCAACTTCTCTCGCAAACCGTTCTGGAAACCCATCACGCCGATTGTATCCTTTAAATGAGAAGCGTAATTGTTATCCTTTTCCTGAGACTGACCGTTATCAGCCACCTTTTTCTTCTGCATACTCAGCATTTCGGCAAAATCTCCCGTCGCCGTGCTCGTTGTTTTAGAAAGCTCCCCGTAGTCTTTTACATATAAATCCTCTTTGGGTTCCTTCTGACCAATGACAAGCGCACGTCCGCGCTGATTATTCATATTTCTGCCAATCTTCTGAATCGCATACGTGCTGTATGGATTGCCATGGATTGACGATATCCTGTAACTTTTGCTAAGCTGCGAAAGGCCCGTAATCGCTGATATTGCCATAATTAGCATCTCCTTTCCAAAAGAATGATTGCTTCTTTTCTTTGAATCTATCTATTCATATTGTTATATCGGCAATTTCTTTATTTTTCTTCACCATTTTTCTTAGAATTTTCTTTTTTTTCCGATGCGCTTCTCATACCGTCTATCATCCGTTCGATCACCATTTTTTTCAGATAAACGTCAAAACTCAAGGCACAAATAAACGAAAAGAGCTTCAAAAACTCCTGATCCTTTTGGGGCGCGTCCTCAAAAGTGGCCATCGCACTGGTATATTTTTCGACAATGTCCTCCTTTAAGCGCTCCAGCTGCCTGTCTTTCATGCTGAATACTTCCTCATAAATCGTTTCCATATCAAGCTCCCTGCCCTTTTGGAAAAACTTGTCCGTAATCGGCGACAAAAGCGTCTGAATATCACTGATAGAAAGAATCCCTTTGTAATAATAGATAAAAATCAGCACCAACACGTGCTCTCTCGAATATTTTTTCTTAATTGGCGGCGGCAGCAAATCATTCTTTGCGTAATTGTTGATCATGGTCTTTGTCATCACCTTATCCTCATCGGGATAGCGCGAACCCTTACGCAGATATTTATCCATAAATGTTGTTACCTGATCCATATACAAATCAATATTCGGAATGTCCGACACATCAATATGCTCAATATTGTTAAAACTCTCCATGATTTTATCCAGCAAATCCTTCGTATCCATACTCTGCCTCCGTGCTGCCATTTGTCATTTCTACATTATTATCAAGTAATACAGCCTCTTTTATTGAAAGTAAAAATCAACTTCCGACAAACCTTATTATATAGTATCAAAAACTACTTATCAAGACTTTTGCATTATTTTTTACTTTTCGCAACCCTGTTTGTTACTGTTCACTCCGCTCCAAATCCCTGTTTACATCTTTTCATTTCTATGTTACAATATTTAAAGCTTTAAAATTTTACAGCGCTAAAGTCTGAAATCGTTTCATACGGAAAGGATTAATTTATGAATAGTAAGATTAAAACCGATGCTGTCGACCATCTGATTGATGCGTTTTTGTGTCTTGAAACAAAAGAAGAATGTTACAATTTTCTCGAAGATTTATGCACCGTAAACGAACTGCTCTCCCTCTCGCAGCGTTTTGAGGTTGCGACGATGCTTCGTAAGCACAAAACCTATATGGAAATTGCAGAAAAAACTGGGGCTTCCACCGCTACCATAAGCCGCGTAAACCGCTCCTTAAATTACGGAAGCGACGGATATGAACTGATATTTAAAAGGCTAGGGAAAACACCCTAGCCATAAGTTTCCATCAAATCTAACGGATTAATATATTGATTTTCCTGAATAATCTGATATCCAAAACGCATATGTCCTATCTCAATCACAAACAGCTCTGTCGCCTTTGTGACCTCGTCACCTTCACTCACCTTTGGTGTGGAACCGTTTCGATAGACGGAATAGTAACCGTTTTGATGATCGACCATGATAATGTAACCACTGCCCTTATTGCCGGCAATCGACGATACAACACCGTTTGCCGTAGCGTTCACGCCCGTTCCCGGTGAAACCACAAAGTTTGCAATCGGCTGCCCGTCAAGTTCTGTCGAATCCCCGTCATAAGATGCCGTTCCTTTTACCGGAAAGCCCGACGGAACACGGCTCTGCGCTAACGCCTTCGCCTGCCGCTCTCCGACATTTACGGTATCGCTTAAGATTTCCACCTTCTCTTGAAGTTCCTCATTTTCAAGCACAATCTGCCTATTTTCCGCTTTCATATCCTGAAGTTGTGCATTCAGCTCGGAAATGCTCTTGTTCGCACTCTCTAACTCACCTGATAAAACAGAATTATGGATGAGCTCTGCAAGAAATAAAAATAGGGCTGCTGCAAAGACTAACACAAATATTTCTATCCGAACCGACGTCTTTCTTTCCGCCGCATGAGTGTTCTCCGGGAAAAGAACATTATAATTCCTCTGTATTGTTTCGTCTTTTTGGGCAATGTTGTCTAAATTTACTTCCATTGAATAAGCTCACCTCCTGTTTTTTCGCTCTCTTTCGTCATTTTTCTTTTATCCAATGACATTATAGCATATTAACAGAAAATGGACAACTATTTTGTATTATTTTTTAAAATTTATCGAATTATTTCTACAATTCTATCAAAATCCAATGTGCCGCCAAAAAGATCAAGTGCACTTCCGACCGTAACATGAATCCGTCCTCCGCCCAACTCTTTTAAACGGACAATATCCTCATAGCTGTGCACACCGCCTGCATAAGTAATCGGCGTATCTTTCCCCCAACTGCCAAGGATTTTCACAAGACCGCTCTCGATCCCCTGATTTTTCCCCTCCACATCAACCGCGTGAATCAAAAATTCATCGCAGTAATCCATAAGCATATCCAACGTGCCTCCGTCAACCACCTCGTCTGTAAACTTCTGCCAGCGGTCTGTCACAATATAATACTTTCCATCCCGCATACGACAGCTCAGATCAAGCACAAGCCGTTCCTTTCCAACTGCTGCCCTCATGCGCTCAAGATGGTCCATATGGATATGCCCGTCCCGAAAGACAAAGGACGTTACTATCACATGAGAAGCGCCCGCATCAAGATATTCCGTCGCATTTTCGTCATTGATTCCGCCGCCAATCTGCAATCCGCCTGGGTACTGTCGAAGTGCCTTCAGCGCCTGTGCTTTGGTCGCTGCAAAATAATCGCTTGACACAGGATTTAGGAGGACAATATGCCCTCCCTTAATCCCCTTTTTCTTATAAAAATCAGCATAATAGTCCGCGTCATGTTCTGCTACAAAGTTCTCCTTCGCTTGATCACCTTTGTCTGCAAGCGAAGAACCGACAATCTGCTTGACGCGTCCGTTATGAATGTCGATACATGGTCGAAATTCCATATTAAGCTTCTCCTATGACATCTTTCATATCATATCTTCCTGCAGGTTTTCCCTTTAGGAATTTTGCAGCCTGCACCGCACCCTTTGCAAAAAGCGCCTTCGAGTATGCCCGATGTGAGAACGTAATCACCTCGTCCTCCCCCGCGAAAATCACATCATGGTCGCCTACAATTGTTCCGCCTCTCACGGCGCTGATACCGATTTCCTTGTCAGTGCGCCGCTCCCGTTTCTGGCTTCTATCGTACATATATTCGTATTTGTTATCAAATTCCTCGTTGATCGTGTCCGCAAGCGCAAGCGCTGTACCGCTTGGCGCGTCTACTTTTAAGTTGTGATGCTTCTCCACAATCTCAATGTCAAAGCCCGCAGGAACAAGCACTTTTGCCGCATCTTTTAGAATTTTCAAAAGCATATTGACACCGAGCGACATATTGGCAGACTTTAACACCGCTGTCTTTTTTGCAGCCTCTTCCACATGAGCAAGCTGCGCCTCACTCAGTCCCGTCGTACACAAAACACAAGGTATCTGCTTCTCCACACAGTAATCTAAAAGTGCATCAACTGCCGCTGCCGCACAAAAATCAATGACCACATCCGCCGCCACATCGCACTTCGCAATCTCCGAAAAAACCGGATAGGCATTCTTAATATGATCGGAAGCGTCCACCCCTGCCACAATCTCAATTTCCTCATCAGCGGCAATAATATTAGTAATCATCTGACCCATTTTCCCGTTACAACCGTGCATTATTACTTTTGTCATAATTGTTCGCAATCCTCCATTTCACAATAACCGTTCCAAATTATATCAGCCCGTATTCCTTCATCGCCTTCTCCAGCTTTGCGGCATTTGCGGGCTCCATCTCCGTCAAAGGACGCCGCAGCATGCCTGCGTTCATGCCCATAAGATTAAGCGCTTTCTTGACCGGAATCGGATTGACTTCACAAAACAGCGCATCACAAAGATCAATCATGCGCAGCTGCTCCTTACAGCTCTCCTCCACCTTTCCGTCAAAATAAAGCTGGCAGATATCATGTGTCTGCTTCGGTGCAACATTGGAAGTTACGGATATGACACCCTTTCCGCCAAGGGAAAGAATCGGCACAATCTGGTTATCATTTCCCGAATATAAATCCACACAACCGTCAGCCAATGCCATCAATTTTGCAATCTGTGAAATATCACCGCTTGCTTCTTTAACGCCTTTAATGTTCTCCACATCTTTGCAAAGACGCACCACCGTCGCAGGCGCAATATTGCAGCCCGTTCTGCTCGGTACATTATATAAAATAATCGGAAGCTTCACGGAATCGGCAATCATCTTATAATGTTCGTATAAACCGTTTTGGGTTGCCTTATTGTAGTAAGGTGAAACTAACAAAAGTCCGTCAACGCCCGCTTTCTCCGCTTCCTGCGAAAGATAAATCGCCGTTTCCGTACAGTTAGAACCAGTTCCCGCAACAACAGGCAGTCTGCCGTTTACCTGTTTCACGCAGAACCGAATGACATCAATATGCTCCTCATGCGTAAGTGTCGATGACTCGCCTGTCGTACCACACACGATAATCGCGTCTGTACCGTTTTCCACCTGAAAGTCAATCAGCTTTGCAAATGCCTCATAGTTTACTCCCCCGTCTTCATGCATCGGTGTAACGATTGCCACACCCGCTCCTGTAAAAATTGCCATCTGTAAATCCTCCTTTTCGTTTCCCTTGTTGATTATTTACTGAAAAAAACGACCATCTAATCGGATAGATGGTCGACATTCTCTGCTAGAAAACACCAAACGCCAAACAAATCGGCTTTGGTAAAACGATAGCGCTCCATCTGCTGATGACAGTCATACGGCTCTTAACCGTATGCCCAAGACAAGAACTCTTAGGCAGTTCCCTCTTTCGGCGCTCCTCCCTTTCCCTTTTCCTCATCAGTGCCTAACACCTCCAAAAAGGTACTCTTAAAAAGCGCAACCTCTATCCCTGTATTTGCTTTGCTTCATTATATAATCTATCATACAAATTGTCAACGAATCAGGTGCAAAAAACAGGAAAAAGGAAATCCGAAAACACACCTGCCAAAGCATTGTATGTTTTCGGACATTTATATTTTGCTAAAAAATTTTGTAATTAAGCGCTTCTATCTGAAAAACTTCATCAGCAAGCTGACACACCTCATCGTTAAGCTTGATGCCCGTAAGAATAATGTCCACATCGTCCGACTTTACTTCCAAAATATGACGCAAATCTTCTACTTCGAGAATGCCGTTATCAATCAGACCCAAAACCTCGTCTAAAATCAGCAGACTGCACTCTCCCGTTGTGAGCACTTTCTTGGCAAAATTCAAACCGTTTCTGATATTTTGAATCTCTTCCTGTTTGCGCTCCTCGGAAAGCTGGGAAAATTCCTCCTCACTTTTCTCAAACCGAAAAATCTTAATTTCGGGCTCCAACCGTTTAAAAAATGCATCGTTTTGATTGCCTTTGAGAAAATTAATAATCACCACATCACCGCCCATACTGGCAGTCTGAATCGCTCTGCCAAGCGCCGTAGCGGATTTTCCGTGTCCCTCCCCGCTGTATACTCGTACCATTCCCTGTCCCATTTATGAATACCCTTTATCCTTTCACATTAACGCTTCTATGTATGTCTCAAGGAAATATTTTCCATTTCATGAGTTACATTTCAAACATCATAGCATATCAGGCATCATTTGGCAAGCGTTCGGGGATTACTCCTCCTCATCGTCTGTTTCGGGAATTTCAAGCTTGCTCACGGAAACTTCATAGGCAATCCGCTTTTCCAGCTCATCCTCCGAGATTTTTTTCATATATTCTCTAGACTGAATGCGGCCCCACACAAGGCATCGCTCTCCCACCTCAAAGTTTGCAGCATACCTCGCATTCCTCCCCCAGCAGATACAGGGAATATAATCCGACTTTCCGTAAGGGCGGTTTACGGCTAACAGCAAATCCGCAATCTCACGTCCAAGCGGCGTCTTTCTATAAATAGGCTCTTTACACACATAGCCGTCCAAAAAAATCTGGTTTGTCTTAATATTTTCGCCGAGCTCATCAACAAACTCAATCTCTCTTGCAAATACGGAGAGCACCAGTTTGTTTTTATGCTCCTCATGCCTGTTATAAGAACGGAACTGACCGTTTATCACAACCATCATTCCCTTGTAGTCACCATTTACATCAAGAAGCCGCTCTGAAACCATTACAGGTATAATATCCATGGACTCCGAAAGGCGTGCGACCTGAATGTCCACCATATAAAAGCCCTCGGAAAAAATCTCATGACTAAAGGTAAAGTCACTTACAATTTCCCCCATCACCGTTACCTGATTGTTTTCAATTACCTGTTCATGATAACCATTTTTTGTCTTCATTGTTTCTTGCATTGATTTTAATCTCCCTTCGTCTTTCTGTTATCATCATATGCTAATTTATACAAAAAATAAAGTTGTAAATATCGCAGAAAACGCCGTAAATTGGGCATTTTTGACACCATTAGACAAAATAATAAGAAACCTGCCACGATTCTTACCAATTTTATGTTAATCCGTGTAGAAAAGTTTCTTTTTCCATAATGCGTATTGCAAAATGAATTTAATGGTGATATACTGTTACAGTTTTGAGATTACTTATAAATAGGAAATTATCGTATAGTTGAAGACATCAGTGTGAAAGGAGCATGGTTATTAATATGATACAAAAAAGAGAAGATGTCAGAAACGTAGCAATCATCGCTCACGTAGACCACGGCAAGACAACGCTTGTGGACGAGCTGTTAAAGCAGAGCGGCGTTTTCCGCGAAAATCAGGAAGTTGCTGAGCGTGTCATGGATTCAAACGATATTGAACGTGAACGCGGCATCACCATTTTATCAAAAAATACAGCTGTTATGTATAAAGATACCAAAATTAACATTATTGATACTCCGGGACACGCCGATTTTGGCGGTGAAGTAGAACGTGTGCTGAAAATGGTAAACGGCGTTATTCTCGTCGTTGATGCATTTGAGGGTGCTATGCCACAGACGAAATTCGTCTTAAAAAAGGCACTTGAACTAAAACTTCCTGTAATTGTCTGCATCAACAAAATCGACCGTCCCGAAGCGCGCGCTACAGAAGTCGTTGACGAAGTGCTTGAGCTGTTTTTAGAACTTGATGCCGATGATTCACAGCTTGACTGCCCGTTCGTATTTGCCTCTGCAAAATCAGGCGTTGCATCGCTTGAAGAAAATACCCCGGGTTCTGATATGACACCACTGTTTGAAACAATCCTTGACTATATTCCGGCACCTGAAGGTGATCCTGAGGCCGGAACACAAGTTTTAATCAGCACAATTGACTACAACGATTATGTGGGACGCATTGGCGTGGGCAAGGTCGATAATGGTACCATTAAGGTGAATCAGGAAGTTGTCATCTGCAACCACCATGAGCCGGACAAACAGCAGAAAGTAAAAGTCAGCAAGCTCTACGAGTTTGATGGTCTAAACAAAGTAGAAGTCAAAGAAGCAGGCATCGGCTCTATCGTTGCAATTTCCGGTATTTCCGATATTCACATCGGCGATACGCTCTGCGCGCCTGACAATGTCGTACCGATACCCTTCCAGAAAATCAGCGAGCCGACGATTGCGATGCAGTTTATTGTAAACGACTCTCCGCTTGCCGGACAAGAGGGCAAATATGTCACCAGCCGTCATTTGAGGGACAGGCTCTTTAAAGAATTGAACACAGATGTTTCTCTGCGTGTTGAAGAAACAGAAAGTGCAGATTCCTTCAAAGTATCGGGAAGAGGCGAACTTCATTTATCTGTGTTAATCGAAAATATGCGTCGCGAAGGATTTGAGTTCGCCGTAAGCAAGGCGGAAGTACTTTACAAGACTGACGAAAACGGAAAACGCTTAGAGCCCATGGAAATCGCATATATTGATGTTCCTGAAGAATTTTCCGGAACCGTCATCGAAAAACTCAGCCAAAGAAAAGGCGAGCTACAAAATATGGGAAAAGCAAGCGGCGGATATGCACGGCTTGAGTTCTCTATTCCGTCACGCGGTCTGATTGGTTACCGTGGCGAATTTATGACCGACACAAAAGGAAATGGTATCTTAAATACCATTTTTGACGGCTATGGTCCCTACAAGGGTGATATTCAGTACCGCAAACAGGGTTCTCTGATTGCCTTTGAAGCCGGAGAAGCAATTACCTACGGTCTTTATAATGCACAGGAGCGTGGTACGCTTTTTATAGGACCGGGCGAAAAAGTTTACTCAGGCATGGTTGTCGGACAAAACGGTAAGGGCGAAGATATTGAACTCAATGTCTGCAAGAAAAAACAGCTCACAAACACACGTTCATCAAGTGCCGACGAGGCGCTGCGCCTGACACCGCCAAAAATCTTAAGTCTGGAGCAGGCGTTGGATTTCATCGACACAGACGAGCTTTTGGAGGTCACTCCCGAAAATCTCAGAATCCGCAAAAAAATACTGGATCCGACTTTAAGAAAACGTGCCGGGTTCAAAAAATAAAAACAGTTTCATATTTCATTTGCTATATTTACCATTTTGTGCTATTATAAAGATGTAATAAGAAGTATTTAAAAAAGAAAGCGGAAAATTATGCGTCCTCTATAATTTTTTTCCAAAAACAACCGATAAAATAATAAAGAATATTGATATACGCATGGACGCAATTATTATTTTAAGTCAAAGGAGTGATTTATATGTCAACATGGAATTCATCAATCGGCAGTTTGTTTGGTTCCTCAAGTTCTTCAAGCAATTTCAGTCTTTTTAACGATTCAAAAATGATTAAGTCAGGTGCTTACAAGAAGCTGATGAAATCTTATTATGGCACAATAGAGGATAACACGACTAAGAAGAGTTCCTCAAGTTCTACGGATAAGACTTCTTCTTCCTCAAGTTCATCAAGCTCTTCTACTGCAAGCAAGTCAAGACATGCATGTACATACGCATATGACTTCAAGAAAAGCACCATCTCCACAGTGAGAAATGAGGTACTTGACAAGCTTCTTGACAAGTCAGAGAAGAAGGTGACAACCAGCACCAATAACGTATTGAACGAGCTTTTAAAGAAAGATAAGGATCGCGAAGAGGCAAAAGCAGCCACTGAAGGTATTGTTACCGACAAGACAGAAACAACCACAAACGGCGGCACTGTAACCGAGGCAACTGCCGGTACAGTGATTGACGAATCGGTTTAAATCATTAATCAAAATGAAATATTAATTTCATAACAAGCACAATTATAAATCCCTTGCATATACTATCAACAAAACGTATGCAAGGGATTTTTATGTCTAAAATAATCAACGCCGAAACTCCCGCCTATTCGGGAAATTTGACAATAAACGTTACTTCCACCCAGGGACTTGTTCCCATCGACAATGCCAAAATTGAAATTTCCTACACGAGAGAACCCGACACTGTAGTCACAACACTGACAACCGACGATTCCGGACAGACGGACACGGTATCGCTGCCTGCTCCAAACATCAATTACAGCACGGAACCAAGC
The DNA here is from genome assembly GCA_014804225.1 of Lachnospiraceae bacterium. Lineage (GTDB taxonomy): Bacteria > Bacillota > Clostridia > Lachnospirales > Lachnospiraceae > COE1. Next base: position 2,444 of record JAAVAF010000051.1, on the reverse strand, counting down.
GAGGTAAAACCCTACTCGGAATACAATATTTCGATTACGGCACCCGGCTATGAAAGCGTCTTTATTTCCGGTACGGAAATTCTTCCCGATGTCACGGCAGTCCAACCGGTATCCATGACTCCCATAGAACTTGAGGAGCCCGATGCTCCGCCCGAAGAAGATATCATTATTCCGGATCATACGCTTTATGGAGAATACCCACCAAAAATACCGGAAGACGAAATCAAACCAATGAACGAGAGCGGTGAAATTGTCTTAAGCCGCGTCGTTATTCCGGAATATATTGTTGTCCACGACGGTGTACCACAGGATTCAAGCGCGCCCAATTACTACGTACGTTACACGGATTATATAAAAAATGTCGTGTCTTCAGAAATTTATGCCACGTGGCCCGAAAACACGATCTATGCAAATACGCTTGTCATTATGTCGTTTACGCTGAATCGCGTTTACACGGAATGGTATCTGAGCCAACAGTTTCGCGTATTTTTTCCCCCTCACCAGAATGCCCCTTAAAATCCTCAAGTCGTATTCTAAATTTAATATTGATATCCTCATCTTTTACATCAATCCTCTCTATCAGTGAAGCCAGTAACATTCTCTTTGTCGGAACGTCTGCTTCTTTAAATACCTGTTTCCAGTTAGGCGCAATATCAATAAATTTTGCAAAGTCATCATATGTGACATTTGTTTGTTCTATCTGTTCCTGCAATCTTACTTTATCCTGCGCTAACTCTGCTAATTCTTTTTCCTTTTCATCTATCATTCGAGACAATCGTTCAACAGTAATTCCACTTTCCCCCCTAAATGCATTAGGCAGTGCATCTTCCAGAGTCTTAATATCCTTTGTTTTTTTGTCTATTTCCTTTGCTATTCTTTTTTGCTCTTTTTCAACGCTCGAAATTTTTTGCTTTTTCATTTCATTTAACTCCTCTGAAATGTTTACCTCTTTCAATCTTTCCAAATAGTTCTCAACCACTTCAAACACGACACTTTCTAAAAAATCCTGCGAATAATAACTTCTTTCGGCGCATCTTTCTTGACAGCCGTATCTGCCTATGCAGGACACTTTTTTGGTTCCGTCCTTTGTAACCCAGTGATTGTTATAACCTGCACTTTTTAGACGTTTACCACAATAACCGCAACACGCAATTCCCAATAATGAAAGTTTTCCTCTCGGATTAAATGGTGCCGAATATTGTTCTTCATATAAAGCAAGCGTTTCCTTTTTCTTTTCCTCTAAACGTGCTTTTTTTGATTCTCTGATTTCTTGGGCTTTCTCCCAGTCATATTGCGAAACAATCACAATGTCTTTAACCTGCTCCTTTGACAATATCCACTCACTTCGGTCAAGCCTTTTAAAGTTCTTTCCCTTTTCCCTACGGTGTATTGAATAATATCCCATATAAATAGGATTTTTTAATATACTGCATATTGTTCCGTTTTTCCATTTGTCAGCTGAAATAGCTGGTACTCCTTCCTTGTTCAATTCTTTTGCTATTTTTTCATATCCGTATCCCTGATGTATGTATAGGTCATATATCTTTCGCACAACTTCTGCCTGTTTTTCTACAATTACCATTTTATGCCGATTTCGTTTATGTGAATCTTTTTCAGACGTTTCCACAAGCTGATATCCATAAGGGGCTTTGCCCCCTACAAATTTCCCTTCTTCAACCTCTTTAATCAGAGCATCCCTTACTCGTTTGCCTAACTTTCGGCTTTCCTCTTCATTCTGCCAAAATCGGATATATGTGATTAAACTGTCTGTATGTTCGTCATTTTTTATCTTGCCGTCCTTTACAGTCCAGACCTCTATACCTGCTCTGTATAATTCACTAATGTAAAAACTGTATTCTTCCCTCCGTCCTATTCTGTCAGTCATATATGTAAGAAGAATATCAAATTCTTTATTTTCGGCATCTTCTTTAATCTGCATGAGGACCTCTCTGTCCTCAACTCCATTTTTATATGCCGATACCGCTTTCTCGATATACTCGTTATCAAATACCCAGTCTTCGTGTTTCTTTATATAATCTTTTGTTTCCGCTCTTTGCAGTGGAATATCATCATCATGCAGCTGTTGTTTTGAAGATACTCTTAATAATGTTCTAACTCTTTTAACTTCCATTTTCTTGTCCTCCTTAAATATTGTGCCCATGGTTTCTATTCCCATGGGCACGGTTTTGTTTTTTTATTAACAGTTTCGATATGTTTCATTTTAACGCTGACAAATCTTGATTAATAGCCCTGTTTTTATATTTTTCTATATAATTTTTCTTTAAAATGTTATATAGATACTGGGCATTTTTATCATCTGTTCCTTCCGAAAATCTCAAATGGACTTTCACTTTTTTCTTTTTGTAGGCAGTTTCAATATGTATGATCTGTTCATTTTTTATATATCGTTCCTACTTTCATTTCTTTTTTTAGCTTTTGATGTT
>JAAVAF010000050.1 GCA_014804225.1 Lachnospiraceae bacterium | reverse complement strand
AAGGCTTGACAGAAGCTGCATCAACTGATATTCACCCTTAATATTTTCCCCTGTCATAGAGCTTAACAGTTCATAATAATACTTTGTATCACCCTCCAGCAAAAACGCCGCTGATCCGTCCGCGATGTTAATGTTGTCGTATTTACACCGCTTAATATATTCACTGTCTTTCTCAAGGATTGCGCAGACATCTTTTTCCATCAAATCGCGAACAGAACGTATATTCTCCATGATAACCTTCAGTTTTTCAACGACCTCTTTTTTCATCGGATTATCCAACGACATGATATCCATCCATTTTGGTGTATAAAACTCTACCGCCGAAACAGGGAATTCATACATCACCTGTTCCAAAATGGTAGTGATATCTTCTCGTCTTAACTGGTCAATGTTAACCGGAAGCGCCTTAACCTGATAATTTTTCTCAATCTCTGCGGCAACTCCCTTTGCCTCATCACCATACGGTTTTGTTGTATTGACAAGCACAATAAATGGTTTCCCAAGATGACTCAATTCCGAAATCGTCTGCCCCTCGGCATCTTTATAAGCCCCGCGCGGAATCTCTCCGAAGCTGCCGTCGGTCGTGACTACAATTCCAATGGTCGAATGATCCTGAATTACTTTTTTTGTCCCAATTTCTGCAGCCTGCGTAAACGGGATTTCATTTGAGAACCAAGGCGTCTTTACAAGTCGCTCCGCATCTTCCTCCATATGTCCCGTCGCACCGTCCACCATATACCCTACACAGTCAATCAGCCGCACCTTCACGTTGATTCCGTCGCTAATCTCAATGTCCGCAGCTTCTTTCGGGATAAATTTCGGTTCGGTTGTTGTAATCGTCTTTCCGCCGCTGCTCTGCGGCAGCTCATCCATGGTTCTTGTGCGTTCATGCTCATTTTCAATATGCGGAATTACCATTAAATCCATAAATCGTTTAATAAAAGTAGATTTTCCCGTTCTGACGGGACCTACCACGCCGATATAGATTTCTCCTCCCGTACGTTGACTGATGTCTCTGTATAAATTAAATTCCTGACTTGCATCAAGCTTGCTCATATTTTCCCCTTTCTTTTCTTTCTATTACAGCTTATTTAAGTTTCAAATCTAATTAAGCTTATGCAGTGTTGGACAAAAAAAGAACCAAGACGGTTCTTTTTTGATTCAATAAGACGACTCGCGAAGCGTGTCGGCGTTTGATGCCTGTATTTTGTTATTTGTTTGCCATGAGTTTTACCATTGCCTCATTTAACCCTTTTACGGTCAGCTTATACATCGGGAAAATTTCTTTTACGGCTGTTTCTGCTTCTCTCCACGGCGCTCTGCCGGGCGCCATCTTGGGATTCATCCAAACCACCTTTTTGTAATGCCGCTTCACAAGCTGCAGCCACTGATAACCGGAAAGTCCGCCGTTTGGACCTCTGTAATTTCCCGTATCGGAGTAAAGCTCCTCGGGTGCCATCGCCGCATCGCCAACAATAATGACCTTATAATCACTACCCGCATTCCGAAAAAGCCAGTCCGTATCAATCCAGTCACCGTTTTCGCACTCGGGCGTCTTATACAGCTTGGAATAAATACAGTTATGGAAATAATAAACTTTTACATCCTTAAAGTGATTCGACTTATTGACTGACTGGAACAAATCATTCATCAATTTTGTATACGGTATCATCGTACCACCCGAATCCATAAGCAACATCAGCTTGACCGCATTCTTTCGCGGTTTCATCATCTCGATTTGCAGATACCCGCCGTTATTGCAAGTCTTGTCAATCGTCGTGTCAATATCAAGCTCTGTTTTCGGAATATCAAGCTTTGTGGAAAACTGCCGAAGTCTGCGCAAAGCCATCTGAAACTGCCTGTTATCAATCACCCTGTCGTCACGGAAATCCTTATACTTTCTTGCACCGATAACCGCAAACGCCGACTGATAGCCTGTTGCGCCGCCGACTCTCACACCGCCGACATTTCCGCCCGTGTTTCCAAACTGCGTCTTTCCCATCGTGCCAATCCAGAAATTTCCGCCGTTATGCTCCTCGTTCTGATCTTTTAAGCGCTCCTTGAACTTCTCCTCCACATCGTCCTTGTCAACATGGATTTCCTCAATCTGATTAAGCCAATGCTTTTCTTCCTCGTGAAGTAATGCACTCATTTCCGGCTTATCAAGCCACGAAAGCATATTCTTTCCAACCTCTGTTTCGGTCTTGATGCCCTTAAAGCACTCCTCAAACGCCATATCAAATTTGTCAAATTCCGTTTCACTTTTCACCAGAATCATTCTTGCCACATAGTAAAACTGCGTCAATGAACTCTCACAAAGCCCCTTGTCCAACGCTTCTTGTAAGTCGAGCCATTCACTGAGCGTAATCTCAAGTCCCTTGTCTTTTAAGGTATAGAAAAATTTCGAAAACATACGCGTTCCCCTATCAATGAATCTTCTATATGAAACATCTATCAAACATCAAAGACTACTCATATTTCTTACAGTTTCCAAGTCCTCGTCCTTCTTTACAACAACGCCCACAAACGGAAGTTTTTCCCGAAGCGTATCTGCGGAGATCCCGCCAATTTGCAGCGCATTAATCCAGTCAATCAATTCCGACGTACTCGGCTTTTTGCGGATATCGCGAAGCGCTCTGATATCGTAAAATACCTGCATCGCATTTTTCATCAGATTTTCCTCAACATCAGGATAATGCGTCTTAATAATCTCCTCCATCAACTGCTCATTGGGGAAATCAATATAGTGGAAAATACATCTTCTTAAAAATGCGTCCGGCAGCTCTTTTTCCGCATTGGACGTAATAATTACGATTGGTCTGTGCTTGGCTTTCACAGTGCGCTTTGTCTCGTGAATATAAAATTCCATCTGATCAAGCTCCCACAAAAGGTCATTGGGAAACTCCAAATCTGCTTTATCGATTTCGTCAATCAAAAGCACAACCTGTTCTTCGCTCTCAAACGCCTCACCGAGTTTTCCAAGCTTAATATATCTTGCAATATCGTCAACACCCTCCTCGCCGAACTGTCCGTCGTACAATCGCTGAATGGTATCGTACATATACAAACCGTCCTGTGCTTTGGTAGTTGATTTAATATTCCAGATAATTAACTTTTTCCCAAGAGAATTTGCCACTGCCTGTGCAAGCATTGTCTTTCCCGTACCCGGCTCTCCTTTAATCAAAAGCGGCTTTTTCAAGGCAATCGCCACATTAACGCTTGATAAAAGCTCCTCGCTTGCCACATAATCCTGTGTACTGCTAAATGCTGTGTTTCCCATTTTAACCCTCCATATATTGTTTTAGACTAATTCCATTCATCATCACTGACCGTTTCTATTTTTTTATCCCGAAGCATTAAATCACGAACNGCTGTCGCCGCANTCTTATTNTCAAAAAGTACCTCGTTGACCTGNTCAATGATTGGAAGCTCNACACCATATTTTTTTGCAAGTCCCATNGCCGCCTTTGCCGAAAATACNCCCTCGACNACCATCTTAACCTCNTCCATCGCCTCGTCCATNGTCTTGCCCTGACCAATNAGAATNCCNGCACGCCTGTTTCTGCTGTGCATACTGGCNCAAGTNACAATCAAATCGCCAATGCCNGAAAGTCCNCAAAACGTTTCGAATTTTCCGCCCATCGCAATCCCAAGCCTTGCGATTTCTGTAATACCNCGCGTAATCAGCGCCGCCTTCGTATTNTCACCNTAACCAAGTCCNTCCGCAATTCCCGCTGCAAGCGCAACNACNTTTTTNAGCGCCGCNCCNAGCTCAATGCCAAGCACATCCGGACTTGTATAAACACGGAACACATCGCTCATAAACACGTTTTGAATATATTCNGCNGTTTTCTTTGTGCCNGCTCCCACCACGATTGTTGTCNGAATNCCTCTNCCAACCTCCTCCGCATGNGACGGTCCCGAAAGAACCGCGACATCTGCCTGTGGAATCTCNTCCTCGATNACCTGTGAAAGTGTCATCAGCGTTGACTCTTCAATACCCTTTGCCACATTCACGATAATCTGGTCTTTNGCNACATACTCTTTCATCAGGTGCGCCGTACTTCTCGTAAAAGAGGAAGGCACAGCAAGCACCAAAATCTCTTTATCATTTACTGCCTGCGCTAAATCCGTTGTAAAGCACATCTCGTCTGATAACTTTACGCCCGGCAGTTTTTCCTTCTGCTCATGTTCGCGTTTTAACATCTCAATCTCTTTTTCCAACGCCGACCATATGGTAATATCATGCCCATTATTATGCAGAAGCACTGATAATGCGATCCCCCAGCTTCCTGCTCCTATCATTCCTATTTTTGCCATTCAAATCCTCCATTTCCGCTGAACATCGCTTATTTTTCTTTTTTATTTAAATATGTTTTACGTTCTTCTTTATGAAGCAGCCGTTTGATATTCTCCCGATGTCCCCAAAATGCAAGCGCCGCTAACAATATCGTTACAAGATAAAGCTCATTTAATGCACGCTGCGACATCCCAAACACGCCCAACTGACCAAAAATAATCATTTCTGCGACAAGCAGCACCTCTGTCATCAAAGAACCAAGTGACACATAATGCGTCGTAAAAAAGATTGTCAAAAAACTAACTGCCTGTGGCAAGACCAAATATGGGTGAAAAAAGACAATTAATCCCGCAGTACACGCAATTCCTTTTCCGCCCTTAAACTTTAAGTAAAATGGGAAATTGTGACCGAGTACGGAACCCGCCGCGGCATACATTGCAAGCAAATATAGAATATCGCTGTACTCCTCCCGAAACAAAAGACGCACTACGATGATTGCAAGCCCCGTTTTTAGCATATCACAGAGCAAAACGATAATCCCCGCCTTTTTTCCGAGAACACGCAGCGAATTTGTCGTACCCGCATTTCCGCTCCCATAATTCCTGATATCAATTCCATGCAGCCTGCCATAAATATAAGACGTCTGAAAGCACCCAAACACATATCCTATCAATAAACATATTAAACGTATCATGATTTTATCTTGCCTTTCTCACAAATCGTTGTTCAGAATTTAATTTATTTTTCATCTGAGGATAAAAATTTATTTTTCATCCTTGCGTTCCCGAATGATAAACTTCAGCGATGTTCCTTTAAAACCAAACGCCTCTCTAATTTTATTCTCAAGGTATCTGGTGTAAGAAAAATGCATTAGTTCTTTGTCGTTGACAAATACCACAAAAGTTGGCGGCTTGATACCAACCTGTGTTGTGTAAAAAATTTTCAACCGTTTTCCCTTATCTGAGGGTGGCTGCTGTAATGCAACTGCTTCTGTGACAATTTCATTGACCACACCAGTCGATATGCGCAGTGATTGATTTTCAATTACCATGTCAATCGTCTCAAACAGCTTTGCGATTCGCTGACCAGTAACTGCCGAAATAAAGACAATTTCCGCATAAGTCATAAACGACAAAATATTTCGAACTTTCTCTGTAAAACGATAAATGGTTTTATCGTCCTTTTCAATCGCGTCCCACTTATTGACTGCTACGATAATACCCTTACCTCTGTCATGCGCAATTCCCGCAATTTTCGCATCCTGTTCGGTCACACCCTCTGTCGCGTCAATCACCAAAATAACCACGTCCGCGCGCTCTACCGCACTGACCGTACGGATAATCATAAAACGCTCTAACTCTTCCTTAATTTTATTTTTCCGCCGAAGTCCCGCCGTATCAATAAACACGTATTCCCTGTCTTTATAGACAATCTCCGTGTCAATCGCATCTCTTGTTGTTCCCGCAATATCAGAAACAATCACACGATTTTCACCTGTAATCTTATTGATAATAGAGGATTTTCCCACGTTTGGCTTTCCGACGATTGCCACGCGCGGTCTGTCGTCCTCCTCTTCTGCAAGCGCCTCCTTGTCAAACAAATCCGTCACGGCATCAAGCATTTCTCCAATACCCATTCTGTTTGCCGCTGAAATCGCGTGCGGATCTCCGATGCCTAAATTAAAGAACTCATACACGTCCGCTTCATACTTTGCGAAGCTGTCAACCTTGTTGACTACAAGCACAATCGGTTTGTGGCTTCGCCGCAGCATATCCGCAACCTTTGCATCCGCGTCGACAAGCCCCTGTTTGACATCTACCATAAAAAGAATCACGTCCGCTGTATCAATCGCAATCTGCGCCTGTTCGCGCATCTGTGAGAGAATGATATCTTTGCTGTCAGGCTCGATTCCGCCCGTGTCAATTAGGGTAAAATTCCAATTCAGCCAACTGATATCGGCATAAATCCGATCTCTTGTAATGCCCGGTGTGTCCTTTACGATGGAAATTTTTTCTCCCGCAAGTGCATTAAATAACGTCGATTTTCCGACATTCGGACGCCCGACAACCGCGACAATCGGCTTTTTACTGCTTTTTTCCATTTATATAACAACCTTTCATCATTTTAATATCTATATCCGGTAAAATATGGAATCAACAAAATCCTTTCCGCTTGATTTTACAATATCTATCGGAACTTGTAAAGCATTTTCCAGTTCTTGGCGCGTTATATCATCAAGAAATATGTCCTCTCCACTCTTGAAAACATTCTGCGGAAGAAGCAGCCGCTCACCTAGAATTTGCCCCGATAACTGCGCCTTTAAATCCTGTCCCGTAAGAAGGCCTGACACCGTGATCATCTCGCCGAAAAAGTCATTTTTAATCGGATAAATATGAATGATAATCCGTGGAAATTCCGCCATGATCTTATCTGCCATTTCTTTGATAAAGCGATATGCAAGTTTTCCTGTTGCAATCGAAAGCACTCTTTTTTTATTGTCGAACTTATGTTTATTGTCCTCTTTTATCGCCGCAAATGCCTCGTCAAATTCGTCTAACAAAAGCCTTAGCATACCGACGCCGTTTTCAAGCTGTAAATATCCGTCATAACGTTCCTCTTCCGGCAATTCTTCGTCAGCCATGATATACCACTCGTCACTGGCATGAACAAAATGCAGACCATACTCAGGGTAGAGCTTGTCCTGCCATTTATGAATGGTTGTAAGAACTTCTTTTGCATCTTCTTTGGTAAACGGTTCTAGCGGATATAATCCCTCCCGAAACTTTGAAAGTCCCACCGGTACTACGGATACGCTCTCTAGTTTTGGTAAATAATGCACTAAATCGCTGATGCTGCGCTCAAGCTCAGCACCATCATTGACACCCTTACAAAGCACAATTTGACCATTCATGGTAATTCCCGCTTCCGCAAGCCTCCACGCCTTTTTGAGCGCCTCCCCTGCAAAACGATTATTTAACATTTTGCAACGAAGTTCGGGATTGGTTGTCTGAAACGATACGTTAATCGGGGAAAGGTGGTATTTGATAATACGTGCAATATCATCGTCCGACATATTTGTGAGCGTCACATAATTTCCCTGTAAAAAAGAAAGTCTTGAGTCGTCATCCTTAAAATAAAGCGTATCGCGCATTCCCTTTGGCATCTGGTCGATAAAACAAAAAATGCACTTATTGTGACATGAACGGTAATCATCCATCAGTCCGTTCTCAAACGTAATTCCCAAATCTTCATCATAGTCCTTATCGATTTCAAGAAGCCACTCCTCGCCTGATTGTTTGCGGATCAGCACTTCGATATACTCGTCCTGTATGTAATACTGATAATCAAAAATATCCTCTATTTTATTTCCATTTATTTCAAGAAGCACATCGCCTTTTTCAATCTCCATTTCCTCCGCGATACTTCCGGATTCTATCTGATCCACGATGTGAAGATGTTGTTTTTTCATAGATTTTTGTCCTCTTTATTATTAAGCTAAAATCCGTGCGGAGAATGCAGCTTTTCTGCATTCTCCCTGTGTGAGATTTAGTACTTCTTTGCGAAACAGCCTCTGCTGTGAGCAATTAGAAGTACTTCTCACACTTATATAGTACAAGATTTTTCTTGACGTGTCACTACCTGAATGATATAAATTAATTGTAGCAAAGAGAAAGGAAAGAAAACCATGCCCCAATTAAATGAAATTGAAAACACGATGCCTGTGGCGCCTTTAAAGATTATGGTTTTAAGCGGTGCCAACGAGCTTGGACAAAAAGTAAATGATTATATTGTTGATCATAGAAAACGCGTCAAAAATGTTTATAATAATGACCCTGCATTTCAGGGTTATGTGGAGAATAATTACCTGTTTCAGTTTTCCACACCGCGTTTTAACAGCGGAGAGGGAAAGGCTGTTTTGGAGGAAACAGTTCGCGGTAAAGATTTGTTTATTCTGGTTGATGTGTGCAATCATAGCCTCACCTACAATATGCACGGCTATGTCAATCATATGTCACCTGATGACCATTATCAGGACTTAAAGCGTGTCATCGCTGCCACAAGCGGAAATGCACACCGTATTAACGTCATTATGCCCTTTTTGTATGAGGGACGCCAGCATAGACGCTCCGGCAGAGAAAGTCTGGACTGTGCCTATGCATTTAAGGAGCTTGCGCATATGGGCGTCGATAATTTTATCACGTTCGACGCACACGACCCGCGCATCCAAAATGCAGCGCCATTAAGCGGATTTGACAATTTCACGGCACATTATCAGTTTACCAGAGCGCTTCTTCGCTCCGAAAAGGATTTAGTGTTGGACAAGGAGCATATTATCGTGATTTCTCCAGATGAAGGCGCACTTGACAGAGCAATCTACTTTTCAACGGTTATCGGTGCAGACACGGGTATGTTCTACAAACGCCGCGACTACTCTACCATTGTGGGTGGGAAAAACCCAATTGTTGCACACGAATTTTTGGGAAATGATATTGAGGGAAAAGATATTATTATCATTGATGATATGATTTCTTCCGGCGACAGCATGATTGATACATCACGACAGCTCAAAGCGATGAAAGCCAAGCGCGTGTTTATCTGCACTACGTTTGGACTGTTCACAAATGGTCTTTCCTCGTTTGATAAAGCGTATGAGGACGGCGTGTTTGACAAAGTTATAACAACCAATTTATGCTACCGTCCGCCTGAGCTCTTGACAAAGCCCTACTATATGGAAGCAGATATGAGCAAGTTTTTAGCTTCTGCTATTGATTATATGAATCATGACCTTTCAATGGAATCGATTTCCAGTCCGACCGATAAGATACAGCGTATTATTGAATATTATAATAACGATATGGAAATTTATAAGGTATAAATTGCGTCGCTCGGCAGTGACACATTAAGAGAATGCACTGTATAAATACAGTGCATTCTCCGAATATCACCAATATCAAGAAAGACTTTATCCACATATTCCTCCATTTTTTGTTTAGGAAAAACCTGTAACACCTCTTGTAAAGAGAGGTTCAGTCTACGCTTCTCTTTGTTCTTGAATTATATTTTTCACATTCTGCTTCTAATTTAGGAAAATCCAGACAGCGATTTCTCCCAGTAAATGGTTCATTAGAGATGTATTTTTTATATAAGACATTTGCTTTATTACAGATTACTTCACTATTGTTATGACACCATTCTAGTTCCTGAACACATAATTGCTTATAATACTTTATATTTTCCCTATCTCTCTTAAAAATGGTTGTATCAACAAGCTGTAATTGTTCTTCTTCAATAGGTATCATCAAATTGAAATTCAGGACGCCTAATAACTTTCCATTTATCTCAATTTTTGAAAAATCCATAGAGTTCTTCATTTTTTTGTGCTTTTCCTTTGGTGATGAAAGTGGTATACAATATTTATGAACACCACAAATAATAACAATTCCAACAAAAACCCTATTATCTTTTCCCACCTGTGGTGAAACAGAAAGCACTTTATCGTCTATATTATGTAGATTACGGATATATTTCATATCCACCTTATATAATTTAAAATCCGTCTGCATATATCTCCTCGTAAAAAAATCGAGTGCCAGCACACTCGATTGCAAAAAGCTTCGCTTTTTGTTTCAATGATTTACGCTGTCGCCATTTCCTATAGGATAAAAAATGGCTATGCGTTTCCACATAGCCATTTGTGTAGTAACTCCATTAGAGTTGCTAACGCTTTTAGCAGTCCACTTTGCGGTAGGACTCACCACTAATAGTATAATACCATATTCATGAAAATAGTCAATCTGTTTTGGGAAATTATTCAGCCATGCAGAATTTGCATTAATCTTTTTTGTAAAATACTAATGTCAATTTATCGTTGATTGTTTCTGTCTTTCCCGTTTGATGATATCCCATCTTTTCATATAAATAACAATTTCCTTTTTCCTGTAAAATAGTCTCCAACTCCCAATTTGAACTGCCATGAATTTCTTCAACTAATTGTATCGCTTTTTGCGCATATCCCCTATTTCTATATTCTTCCATAATGAAAATAGGGGATATCCTTTTTGCCCTGCCGTTCTCCTGCTTATCAACAACTCGTACAGCACCTACGATTACACTATCTGCCTCTATAAAATAATAATAGGTAAACGGTTGATTTAGCCTCATTATGATCTTATCAATCTTTTCGGTTGCAGGACTTGTTTCTGCATCTTGATATTTCTCATATAAACCTTGAAATGCCTTAACCTGCATTTTCCATAATTTCTCTGCGTCACCAATGCCTATTTTAATCAGCTTCACTTCCATATCCATCCTTCAAATTCTATAAAGGGAGCATTTTACAGACAAATCTTCTGAAAACTCTTCTTACCCTTCTTTACAATGAACTCCTCGTTAAATGCGTCTTTTGCATAAACAGCTTTCACGTCGGTCACTTTCTCACCGTTTACGGACACGCCGCCTTGTTCCACAGCACGTCTTGCCTCCGATTTTGATGCAGTCATTCCGGCTTTTACAAGAAGCGAGAGAATATCAATGCTTCCGTCTGCAAAGTCGTCGTCCGAAAGTGTAGTCTTTGGCATGTTTTCCGAGTTTGCACCGCCCGCAAACAACGCTTTTGCCGCCTCCTGCGCTTTGTTTGCCTCATCAGTTCCGTGCACAAGCTGCGTCAGTTCAAACGCAAGGATCTCCTTTGCCTTATTCAGCTCGCTGCCCTCCCATTTCTCCATCTTCTCAATCTCTTCAAGCGGAAGGAATGTGAGCATCTTCATGCATTTTATGACATCTGCGTCAGAAACATTTCTCCAGTACTGGTAGAAATCATACGGTGAAGTCTTTTCGGGATCAAGCCATACTGCACCCGATTCTGTCTTTCCCATCTTTTTCCCCTCTGAATTTAACAGCAGATTAATCGTCATCGCATATGCGTCTTTACCGAGTTTACGACGAATCAGCTCCGTACCGCCAAGCATGTTGCTCCACTGGTCATCGCCGCCAAACTGCATATTGCAGCCATATCTTTTAAAGAGCTCCATAAAGTCATAGCTCTGCATAATCATGTAATTAAACTCCAAAAAGCTTAAACCACGCTCCATACGCTGCTTGTAGCACTCTGCCGCAAGCATTCTGTT
>JAAVAF010000049.1 GCA_014804225.1 Lachnospiraceae bacterium | reverse complement strand
AGGAGTATGGTTATTAAGATGAGAAAAATTGAAGATATTACAGCATATCAAATCATAGAAAAAAGGCAGATTGAAGATATCGGTTCGATGAGTTATCTCTTAGAGCATAAAAAAACAGGAGCGCGGATAGCGCTCTTAAGTAATGACGATGAAAATAAAGTGTTTTACATCGGTTTTCGGACACCGCCGACCGATTCTACAGGAGTGCCGCACATTATAGAACATACGGTGCTTTGCGGCTCGAAGGAGTTTCCTCTAAAAGACCCGTTTGTAGAGCTTGTCAAGGGGTCTCTCAATACCTTTTTAAATGCGATGACCTACAGCGACAAGACGGTTTATCCGGTGGCGAGCTGTAATGATAAGGATTTTCAAAATCTGATGCACGTCTATCTGGATGCAGTTTTCTATCCCAATATATATAAGGAAGAAAAAATTTTTAGACAGGAAGGCTGGCATTATGAGATGGAGGACGAAAACGCCCCGATTACAATAAACGGTGTGGTTTATAACGAGATGAAGGGGGCTTTTTCTTCGCCGGATGAGATCAACGACAGGGAGGTTGTCAATTCTTTGTTCCCCGATACGGCGTATGGTGTGGAGTCGGGGGGAGATCCCGATGTGATTCCAACGCTTACGTATGAGCAGTTTTTGGAGTTTCATCGAAGATATTATCACCCGTCAAACAGCTATCTGTATCTGTACGGGGATATGGATATGGCGGAGAAGCTTGCGTGGATTGATGAACATTATCTGAGTAAGTTTGACCGGATTACAATCGATTCAGCATTGACGTTCCAAAAGCCGTTTCAAAGTCCTGTCTTTGTGAAAAAAGAATATCCGATTATGGAAGGAGAAGCGTTAGAGAACAACACGTATCTTTCCTATAATACCGTGGTTGGCACAAGCCTTGACAAGGAGCTTTACTATGCGATGCAGATTTTGGAGTATGCAATCTGTTCGGCATCGGCGGCGCCTTTAAAGACGGCGCTCATTCATAAAAATATCGGTACCGAAATCTATACGGTGTATGATAACGGCATCTATCAGCCTTATTTTTCGATAGTTGCAAAAAATGCAAACGATGCGCAAAAGGATGCGTTTGTAAAGACGATAGATGACGAGCTTGCACGTCTTGTAAAAGAAGGAATTGATAAAAAAGCGCTGCTTGCCGGATTAAATTACTATGAGTTCCGCTATCGGGAGGCAGATTTTGGCTCTTACCCGAAGGGATTGATATACGGATTACAGATGCTTGAAACGTGGCTTTATGATGATCGTATGCCGTTTGATTTGATTGAGGCAATGGAACTGTTTCGGACATTAAAGGAAAAAATCAACACGGATTATTATGAAAAGCTGATTGATCAGTATTTAATTCACAATCAGCACAAATCCATTGTCGTTGTTTCCCCGAAGGAGGGACTGACCGCCAAGAATGAGAGCGCACTGGCAGAAAAACTTGCGCAGTATAAAAACAGTTTAAGCGATGTACAAATCAAAGAGATTGTTGCAGATACAAAAGCGCTTTGGCAGTTTCAGGAGGCAGAGGATACGCCGGAGGACTTGGAAAAGCTTCCGATGCTTACACGAGATGACATGAAAAAGAAGTCGGAACCGTTTGTCAATGAGCTCAGAGAGATATCCGGAACAAAGGTGCTGTATCATGATGTCAAGACAAACGGGATTGCTTATATTAAGCTGATTTTTGATGCGTCCAATATACCTGTGGAGCTGTTTTCGTATATTGGAGTGCTTAAAAATATTTTAGGTTATGTCGATACGGCAGCGTATTCGTATGGGGAGCTTTACAATGAAATGAATATCCATACGGGAGGCATTATAAGCTCTGTGAGTACCTATGTGAACGCGAAAAAGCTTGATGAATATAAATTGACTTTTGAAGTCAAAACAAAGGCGATGTATGAGGAGATTGGCGAGGCATTTCATATTTTGCAAGAGATTATAACAGCGTCAAGCCTGTCCGATGAGGAGAGAATACTGGAGATATTAGAGGAGCTCAAGTCGAGAATGCAGGGAAATATGACTGCTTCCGCGCATTCGCTTGCAGCAGTGCGTGCGATGTCGTATTTTAGTGAAACGGCAGCAGTTTCCGAGCTTGTAAGCGGAATTCCGTGTTATAGGCTGCTTGAGAAGCTCACGGCGGATTTTGAGGGATGTAAGAGCGCGTTTGTGCAGAAGCTTCAGGAGCTGATTCGATGCCTTTTCCGACCGGAAAATTTGCTGGTGGATCTGACTGCAACACAGGAAGGGTATGAGAAGTTAGAGGCGTTTCTGCCCGATTTAAAGGCGTCGCTGTTTACCCAAGCGGTCAAAAAGGAGCGTTTTGGACTTACGCCGAAGATGAAAAATGAGGCATTTTCAACATCGGCACAGATACAGTATGTGTGCCGTGCGGGGAATTTCAGAACGGGTACCGACTATAGTTATACAGGCGCATTGAAGGTTTTGAAAGTCATTTTAGGGTATGACTATTTGTGGATTAATGTGCGGGTAAAAGGCGGCGCGTATGGCTGCTCATGTAATTTTGGCAGAACAGGTGACAGTTATCTTGTGTCATACAGGGACCCTAATTTAAAGAGAACGGTTGACATTTATGAAAAGACAGGTGATTATTTAAGAGCGTTTACTGCCGACGAGCGTACGATGACAAAATATATTATCGGTGCGATTGGTGATATGGATGTGCCGATGACTCCTTCGGTCAAAGGAAGCCGTTCTTCAAGCGCGTATTTGACAAATCTTTCGTATGAAGATGTACAGAAGGAGCGTGATGAACTGCTTGGATGTACACAGGAAGATATTCAAAATCTTGCGGGGCTTGTGGATGCAATCATGAGCCAAAATGCGGTATGTGTGGTGGGAAACGGTCAGTCGATTGAGGAAAACAGGGAACTGTTTATGGAAGTGGAAAACTTATTCCATTGAAGGGAGCAGGGTTATTGTAATGAACGAAACGTATAAATCAGGCTTTGTGGCGCTGATAGGAAGACCAAATGTGGGGAAATCCACGCTGATGAACTGCCTAATTGGGCAGAAAATTGCGATTACGTCAAAGAAGCCGCAGACGACAAGAAACCAAATCNGGACAGTNTATACTTCGGANGAGGGACANATTGTGTTTGTNGANACACCGGGTATTCACAAGGCAAAAAATAAACTTGGTGATTATATGGTGAATGTGGCGCAGCATAGNTTNAAGGACGTNGATGTCGTGCTTTGGCTTGTGGAACCTACGGACTATATCGGAGCGGGAGANCAGCATATTATNGAGCANNTAAAAAAGGTAAAATCTCCNGTAATNCTTGTNGTCAANAAGATTGATACCGTAAAGCGGGAGCAGCTTTTNGGGTATATTGATGCATACAGAAAGCAGCTTGATTTTGCGGAGGTTGTNCCGGTGTCNGCNCNCAAAAATGACAATACGCAAGTTTTAATTGAGCAGATNATGAAATATCTTCCATACGGNCAGGCTTTTTATGATGAGGATACCATCACGGACCANCCGACACGTCAGATTGTGGCGGAGCTGATACGCGAGAAGGTACTGCGCAGTATTGATGAGGAGATTCCGCACGGTGTTGCTGTTACGATAGAGAGTATGCAGTACGGGAAAAAGCTTGTGGAAATTGATGCCACTATTATCTGTGAGCGCGATTCGCACAAGGGCATTATCATCGGAAAAGGCGGACAGATGTTAAAGAAAATCGGATCGCTTGCACGCCCTGAAATCGAGGATTTACTGGAACAGCACGTGCATTTAAAGCTTTGGGTAAAGGTCAAAAAAGACTGGCGAGACAGCGATTTTTTGATCAAAAATTTTGGATATGATGCGAAGGGAAATGAGTAAGACTCGCGCATAAAAATTGCCGAGAAGTACACCCTAACTGTATAGAGAAAAATGCGGCAGCGTAAATCATTGCAACAAAAAGCGAAGCTTTTTGCAATCGAGCACGCTGGTGCTCGATTTTTTTACAGAAAGGGAAGGAATAGAATGTACGAAGACGAGTGGAACAGATTTATGCGGACAGGACAAGTGAACGATTATTTGGCTTACAAAGGATATCAAGGCACAGAAAACGCCGCAGACAGGGCAGAGAATCTACAGGAGCGCGGATATGCAGGATTTCGTGATACTTACGGGGATTGTAATCAAATCGGAGCCGATGGGCGAGTATGACAGGCGCGTGGTGCTGCTTACAAAGGAGAGAGGCAAAATTTCCGCTTTTGCAAGAGGCTCCAGACGACCGGGAAATCGTCTGATGGCACCCACAAACCCGTTTTCTTTCGGAACGTTCCGGCTTTTTGCGGGGAAAACCTCCTACAATCTGTCGGAGGCTGAAATTTCCAATTATTTTGAGGATTTGCGGGCGGATTTTATGGGCGCATATTATGGAATGTATTTTCTTGAGATATGCGATTACTACACCAGAGAAAATAATGATGAAACACAAGTGTTAAAGCTTTTATATCAATCGCTTCGGGCGCTTGCTTCCAAACGCTTTGAGAACAGGCTTGTAAGATGTGTGTTCGAACTGAAGGCAATTATGTTAAATGGTGAATTTCCAGGGATAAACAACGGTGATATGTTAGGGGAAGGAACAGTGTATACAATCACATACATAATGAATATGCCCTCAGAGAAGCTTTTTTCGTTTACTGTAAAACCTCATATTTTGCAAGAACTCGAGAGTTTTTGCCGAAAAATATGTAAAGGAACATTTGACAAAGATTTTAAAAGTCTTGAAATACTTGAAAATCTGGAGTAAGTTGTATATAATATAACGCAGTGTTAGTGTGAAATGAAAATTTCATGCGGCAAGTTTGTGTTTTGAGGAGCAGACTTGATTGTGCTTAGGGAGGCAATATGAAAAAATTGATGATGATGGCATGCGTCTTGGCTTTGGGGCTTTGTGCGTGTGGAGACAGCAGTGACAGTGGTAACAGCAACAGCAGCAAAAAGGAAAAGAATACAGAATCTTCCGCGGCGTCTTCAATTACATTGAAAAAGGACGGCAGCATTGAGATTAAGCTGTCTGCTGATGGTTTTGACACAGATTATAGTGAGGACGGTATCAAAAATTTGATTGATTCATCTATATCGGGATATCAAAAACTGTCAGCGTCATCAGAGATGAAATTAAAAAATTGTAAAAAGGATTCACAGGACAAGCTGGTTGTGGAGCTGACTTTTAATGATTCGGCGTCCTATGCGGGGTGGAATAACTATTTGCTTGATTATTTGTATGCATCAGAGAGTGGTAAGGATAGCAGCAGTATTGAGAACAATACGGAAGGCTTTTTTGCGGGGACAATTTCGGATGCTTATACAGCGGGATATGGATTGGAGTTCACTCTCACAGCGGTGTCTGATAAAAACAGCAAACAGAGTGTGACAAAGGCGGATTTGCTTAGCATGGGGGATACGCATATTGTCATTTTATCACGTTTTGATGATGATGAACCAATTGTGGTAAACTGCTATGATGAGATTTTGTATATAGGAGACGGCGTGACTGTTACTGGAAAGAAAAGCGCGACGGTTGATGCGATGGATGGATATGGAATCATTGTGTTTCAATAAATAGGAGAATTAAAAGGAGAAGATTTCGATGGAAAAGACATTAGACAAAATTGTAGCATTGTCAAAAAGCAGAGGATTTGTTTATCCGGGATCTGAGATTTACGGAGGACTTGCAAATACTTGGGATTACGGCAATTTGGGTGTGGAACTGAAAAATAATGTAAAACGCGCATGGTGGCAGAAATTTATTATGGAAAATCCCTACAATGTAGGTGTGGATTGCGCGATTTTGATGAATCCGCAGACATGGGTGGCTTCGGGTCACTTAGGCGGCTTTTCCGATCCGTTGATGGACTGTAAGGAATGTCACGAACGATTCCGTGCGGACAAGCTGATTGAGGATTACGCAAGTGAGAACGGTATCACGCTTGACAAGCCGATTGATGCGTTTTCACAGGAGGAAATGAAGAACTTTATCGAGGAAAAGAACATTGTGTGCCCAACTTGCGGCAAGCACAATTTTACGGATATCCGTCAGTTTAATCTGATGTTTAAGACATTTCAGGGCGTGACGGAGGATGCGAAGAATACCGTTTATTTAAGACCGGAAACGGCACAGGGTATCTTTGTAAACTTTAAGAATGTGCAGAGAACATCGAGGAAGAAAATTCCGTTTGGTATTGGACAGATTGGTAAGTCTTTTAGAAACGAGATTACACCTGGTAACTTTACGTTCCGTACAAGAGAGTTTGAGCAGATGGAACTGGAGTTCTTCTGTGAGCCGGGTACAGATTTGGAGTGGTTCCAGTATTGGAGAGGATTCTGCCGCGACTGGCTGTTGAGTCTTGGAATCAAGGAAGAGGAGATGCGTCTGCGTGACCATGCGCCGGAGGAGCTTTGCTTCTATTCTAAGGGCACGACGGATATCGAGTTTTTGTTCCCGTCAATCGGCTGGGGTGAGCTCTGGGGAATTGCGGACAGAACGGATTATGACCTGACACAGCATCAGAATACGTCGGGACAGGATATGTCATATTTTGATGACGAAAAGAAAGAAAAATACATACCATATGTTATAGAGCCTTCGCTTGGCGCAGACCGCGTTGTGTTAGCATTCCTTTGTGCTGCATATGATGAAGAGGAGATTGGAGAGGGCGATGTGCGTACCGTGCTTCATTTCCATCCGGCGATTGCGCCTGTGAAAATCGGTGTGCTTCCGTTGAGCAAAAAGCTCAATGAGGGTGCAGAAAAGATTTATGCACAGCTTTCGAAGAAGTACAACTGTGAGTTTGACGACAGAGGAAATATCGGTAAGAGATACCGCCGTCAGGATGAAATCGGAACGCCGTTCTG
>JAAVAF010000048.1 GCA_014804225.1 Lachnospiraceae bacterium | reverse complement strand
TAAGGTTTTCGCCCGCATGGGTTCGTTCCAGTGCAGCCTGCAGCGTATTGATCGCTAACTGGGCATCGATCCTGTTGCTGTTCTTTGTGGCGATGATAGTTTTATCATATAAATCAAGGATACTGCAGTTATAGCGTTTTGCCCCATCTGAAAGAAAGACGTAGGTAAAATCCGTACACCATTTCCGGTTCGGGGCATCCGCAGTAAAATTCCGGTTTAACAGGTTGTTAAACTTTTTATAGCACTCTCCTTTATGGTATCTTGGTTTTTTTTGTGTCACAACAGATCTGATCTTCAGCTCCTGCATATATTTAAGGACAGGTATTATCAGACGAAGAACTGAGAGTTATTATGGATGAACAAAACAGAAAAAGGAATGCCAACATTGAGATGAAAAGAGATGCTTCAGGGCATTGGTATTTACAATAGACATCCAAAATTGGACTAAAAATGTTGAATACTGAAATTTAATAAAGCTTTACGCCTTTTACATAATCCTCTATAATGATTATAGTAATAAATAACAGTTACCTATTAAAAGGACGGTGATTATCACTGTCACGGTAGGGGATGCGGCAAATAATATTTCTAGTATCGCCCAGAAGATGCAGGATGTATCCCAGCTTGTGGAAGGCAATGCCGAACTTATGGAAACCAACTCGGAGAATGTGGTGAAGTTAAAGAATATTGTGGATATGTTCCAGAATTAAGCTTTGGAATGAAAAACCCCTTTTGCAAGAGGGGTTTTTTTATGGTATAGTATCAATTAAAAACTAGGCACATTTTAGAGAAAGCAGGAAATAGTATGCAGATAGCAATATGCGATAATATACAAAATGAGCTGGAAACAATCCGTGCAGCTTTAGATACTTATGCAAAGGCACATTCCGAGTTGCACTTTGATATCGACGAATACGCTGCGGCGATTGATATCTTAAATGCAGTGGAAAAAGGAAAAACATATAATATCGCTCTTTTGGACATTTGTATGCCGGGTGTTCTCGGAACGGATGTCGGGGAGAAGATGCTTGCAAAATGTCCTGATATAGGTATTGTTTTTCTGTCAACCAGCGATGAATATGCGGTAACGGTGTTTGCGCTGAATGCCACCCATTATCTGCTCAAACCGTTTTCACAGGAACAATTCAACGAAGCCCTTAATCGTGCGGTAAAAAAAACAGAGGACAGGGATTTCTTTTCCCTTGTCTGTGTTGATGGTATGTATCGGGTCTGCGTAACGGAAATCGTATCCGTAGAGTCGCAGAACCGCTATCTGCTGCTCAATCTTTCTTTCGGCGAGCTTCTTAAGCTGCGCATGAAACTATCGCAGATGTTTGAGAAACTGCGGGAGTATTTCGGATTTGTCAAACTGGGAGCCTCTTATGTCATGAACCTTGCTTTTGTGAGGAAGATTTCCGGAAATACTTTGGAAATGTTTAACGGTGTTAAAATTTCCATTCCCAGAAGGAGCAGTGAAGAGGTGCAGAAAATATATATGGATTTCTGCCGGAAGGAGGCGTTAAAATGAGCGGATTATACCAGATCCCGGGACTGCTCATTACGGTGTTGTGTCATGCGGTTGTGATCTATCATATGGCAGAACACAGATATTCCAAGAAGAAATTTGTGCTTTATAGCTGTATCTATATCTTTGGCTTTGTGAGTATGGGTGGGTATGGATATGCAGTAAAGGGTATGACTGGCGTTTTTGCATATATGGGAATTGTAGTGGGACTGTTTCTCTATTCCTGCATTGTTTCAAAGGACGGTTTTCCCCAAAAGTGTTTTCTGTTTATCACTTACTTCTGTTTATTTACAATTTTAGATAATATGTTGAAATTGATGGTCAAATTATTCCTGCCACAGATTTCTGAAGTGGCAGGATATTATGTGGCGATCGTGCTGCGCAGTATGGTCGTGCTGCTGGCGGCGGTTCTGTATAAGAAGTATGTGGCAGTAATCTTACGTTCTCTGACGGACAGCGGTAAAAGATGGTGGAATCTGGCGCTGGTAGCCCTATTGTTCTATCTGTTACAAGCTGCAGTGAGTGTATTGAATGCAAGGAATGTCATACCGGATGCGTATCTGCTTTTGGCGTTTGCCGCAATCAGCTTTCTTATGTGTGTAGTATATGGTGTTGTTTTCAGCAATATCAGTTACATGAAAAAGGATGCGGAGGCGACGTTAGTCCGTCAGAACGCAGAATATCTTTCTAACCGGCTGTCTGTCCTGCAAAGAGCAGAGGAGGCAAACCGCAGGCTTCGGCATGATATGCGGCACCACATGGACGCGATCGCGGAATATGCTAAAACAGGCGACACTTCTGCCATTCTTGCATATATCGGGGAATACAGCACTGAAATTTCGGAAGCCACAGTAAAGAGGTATTCTGAAAACCGGACAATAAACAGCATTCTTTCTGCCTATGCGGACAAGGCAGGGGAGGGGGGTATCTCCTTTTCGGTGCGGTGTAATGTCCCGAAAGAATTAAAGATACGGGAGATCGACCTGATTGCCCTTTTTGGGAATCTGCTTGAAAATGCCCTGCACGGATGTCAGGAGTCCGGAAAAGAAAAAACATGTATTGAAATTCATATCCGAATGAAAAACAGTGTACTGATTATCGTTTGTAATAACACCTGCTCAGATAAACTGAAACTTTCCGGCAGTCTGCCTGCGGGAAAAAGCATCGGTATTTCCAGTATCCTTTCCGTCTGCCAGAAGTATGACGGCAATCTGGATTACAAGATAGAAAATAATGTCTGTTCTGCCTGTGTGGTCTTGAATTTGTAAGCCTGTCAATATGTTTTTGAAATTTTTTTAACCAAATCTGCCAAGGGCAGATTTCCCATGGTCTTAAAGAGAATGCCAGTGCCTTGAGGCACGGCCAAGAGAAAGAATTGAAGAATTGACATAATGTATTGCAAAAAGTATAATGAGATACAAGGAAGTTGGTACACGGATTGTTACAGGAAATCAATATCCGGCGAAGGTTGAGAGGGAAAATGAAATTAAGGATAAAGAATGTAGGGACTATGCTTGGATTATTGGCAGTGATAGCAGTGGCAGCTTTTTTGAATATAGGCTGCGCTGAAAATTCTCAAAATAGTGATTCATCAACCTTAGAAACACAGGCTTCTGACGTTTCCGTTTCTGAAACAAAACCATTTTATATAGAAACAGTCAGTACCGAATCGGCATTAGATCGTGATACGTCAACAGAAGATGTTTCTGTTGGTGATGTGCATTTGTTTGAGCGGGAAGAAAAAATTAGTACGATGTTTTATGACCTACAGCTTGACAAAGTTACGGTTACGGATTCGGTCGGCAGTGTAGCGGCGGAAAGCGGTCGTGAATTTATGGTTCTTGATGTTACGATTACGGCTTGTAGTGACGAAGAGATTATCAGTATGTATGCACAGGAATTTCTCTTGATCTGTTTTCTGGGAGATTCTGTGAAAGTTGACAGTGAGGAGGATTACGAGAAACTTTATCCGCTTGAGGAAGGGCTTGAGGAAGGACAGTTGGGTGATGTATGGCTTGCAGTGAAAGGGGAAGACATAAAAGGAAAAATGATATACAACATACCAAAAGATGCAATCAGAACGGTTCTTTTGGTGTATGATAGTTATACTACCGGCGAGTTGAATGAAACGGTATATGGAGATGGATATATGATCACGATTCCAGAAGAAAACTGGGATAGAGAAGAATAAGATTTTGAAATAGGAGGATTGACAGATATGGCAGTATTTAGCGGATTAGAGGATATGGATGAACTTGTGCAGAAGAAAAAACAGCAGCAGGAGATGGAAATTGAGGATGTAATTAAGATGCTCGATGAAAAGACTTCGGGTGGAGTGAGCCGTATTAAGGTTGAAGTGTCGAATGAACAGGAAGAAGGTACTGTCAGCACCGCATACCATCACGGACGCTGTGACGTGGGGAGTCCGTGGGCAAAGGGCAGTGTGCGCAATTTTGGGTGCGATTAAAGCTGATATATGAGGAGGAAAATCAGGGCAATATTTTATGTTGACAGCGTATGCATAAAATGCTATATTATGACTGTAACAAAAATGTAACAAGTTTGTAATATTAAGGGTTATTAATATGAAAAAAATAGATAGATTAAGATATACAGGAGCAGTAGCCGCAGTTGGACTTGCCTTGGTACTGTTTGGAAGCGGTGTTTACGCAAATTCGAAGGAGAGCAGTGTTTCCGATGAGTCTGCAGAGGCGGACCAGTCGGAAGCAGAGGACGATGTAGAAGTCATTGATTTTTCCGATGTTATGCCGCCGGCTGACAAGGATACATACGCTGGAGCCGGCTGGATGGAAACGATCGATGTCGAAAACGATGACAAGGGCACATATGCCGGAGCCGGCTGGATGGAAGCGATAGAAATCAAAAACAGCGAATCTGATGGAAATGATGAGGCGGTAGAGGCGCTTGCAGCGGACGAGGAGAAACCACAGACGTATTGGGGGTATACAAACCTTGGTATTGCCCATGTGGACAACCATTTAAATATCCGACAGGAGCCAGGTGAGGATGGGAAGCTTGTCGGCAAGCTGCCAAAAGACGCAGCGTGTGAGATCCTTTCAGTAGAAAACGGCTGGGCACATATCAAATCGGGAAAGGTGGAAGGATACTGTAGTACAGATTATCTTTATATGGGTTCCGAAGCGATAGAGAGGGGCCGGCAAGTTGCATCCATGATCGCGATTGTCAACACGCAGACCTTAAAGGTGCGTGAAGAGCCGAATACAGACAGTATTGTAATCACGTTAATTCCGCAAGAGGAGGAGCTTGAGGTCGTTGAGGTGATGGAAAACGGCTGGGTGAAATTTTTGCTTGACGATGAGGAAGCGTATGTTTCCGGCGAATATGTGGATATTGAGGAACGCCTTGGAAAAGCGGTAACACTTACGGAGCTTTTATATGGACAGGGTGTTTCCGATGTGCGGGTGAATCTTGTACAGGAAGCAAAGAAGTATGTGGGAAATCCTTATGTGTGGGGCGGTGTAAGTCTTACAAACGGAGCTGACTGCTCGGGATTTACGTTAAGTATCTTTAAAAAGTACGGTGTATCCCTGCCACACCATGCGGCATCACAGGCACAGATGGGGACGAAGGTGTCTCTTGGGGAAGTGCAGCCGGGCGATTTAGTATTCTATGCAAAGAACGGCAGCATCAACCATGTAGCAATCTATATAGGAAACGGACAGGTCATCCATGCCTCAAGTCCCAAGACAGGCATTAAGATTTCCAGTGTGAACTATCGTACGCCTGCTTGTGCGCGGAGATTTTTATAGAAAAAGTAAAACTTATAGTTGCATCTGCGGATTTTGTGTGCTATACTGTCTAAGTGTGTTGCGGAAAATTCGGTAAAAACAACATACAATGCAGTAAAAACAGCCGATGCTCAGTGGAGGGCAGCTCCAACCCGAGCTTAGTTTCCGGCGGTTATTAGAAAGAATTATTGGAGGATAAAAACATGATTTCAAAGGAAAAGAAAACAGCAATTATTAACGAGTTCGCGAGAACACCGGGCGACACAGGTTCACCAGAGGTACAGGTTGCGATACTCACAGCAAGAATACAGGAGCTTACAGAGCACCTGAAAGTAAATCAGAAGGATCACCATTCAAGGAGAGGTCTTTTGAAAATGGTAGGTCAGAGACGTGGTTTGCTCGGATATTTAAAGAAAACCGACATCGAAAGATATCGTGCTCTGATAGAAAAGCTTGGTCTTAGAAAGTAATACAAGAGTTTGGAGGGGCGGGTATCTATCCGCCTCTTTTATGCACACTCCGACGCAGATGCATTTGTCACGAAAGTGGCGTGCCGGAGGCGCACGAGTAGGGAGAAATTCTTCCCTACCCGATTTAACCATCAGTTGAGAAAAGGAGATATGCGATGGAATACATGACATTTAGCGAAAAGAAAGACAAGTCCTATAAAGCGTACAGCATGGAGCTTGCAGGACGTACGCTTACTGTAGATATCGGCAGAGTGGCAGCGCAGGCAAACGGTGCGGCGCTGATGCATTATGGTGACACGACGGTGCTTTGTACGGCAACAGCATCGGACAAGCCTAGAGACGGGATTGACTTTTTCCCGCTTTCTGTGGAGTATGAGGAGAAGCTTTATTCGGTAGGTAAAATTCCCGGAGGCTTTAATAAAAGAGAGGGAAAGGCAAGTGAGAATGCGGTTTTGACAAGCCGCGTGATTGACAGACCGATGCGTCCTTTATTCCCGAAGGATTACAGAAATGACGTAACATTAAACAATATGGTAATGAGCGTTGACCCGCAGTGCCGTCCGGAGCTGGTGGCAATGATTGGTTCGGCGATTGTTACTTCGATATCGGATATTCCGTTTGACGGTCCTTGTGCGACGACACAGATGGGTCTTGTAGACGGCGAGTTCGTGGTTAATCCGAATCAGGAGCAGTGGAAGAACGGCGATATGCAGCTTACCGTTGCATCGACAAGTCAGAAGGTGATTATGATTGAGGCGGGGGCAAACGAGGTTCCCGAGGATAAGATGATTGAGGCGATTTATAAGTGCCACGAAATCAATCAGACACTGATTGCGTTTATCAACAAGATAGTAGCAGAGGTCGGAAAGGCAAAGCATGAATATACAAGCTGTGCGATTCCTGAGGAGATGTTCGCAAAGATCAAGGAAATCGTTCCTCCTGAGGAGATGGAGGTTGCTGTATTTACCGACGAGAAGCAGGTAAGAGAAGAAAATATCAAGAAGATTACAGAAAAGCTTGAAGAAGCGTTTGCCGATAACGAGGAATGGCTTGCAATCCTTGGCGAGGCAATTTATCAGTACCAGAAAAAGACTGTCAGAAAGATGATTTTGAAGGATCAGAAGCGTCCTGACGGCAGAAAGGTGACACAGATTCGTCCGCTTGCGGCAGAAACGGATATTATTCCGAGAGTACACGGTTCTGCGATGTTTACACGTGGACAGACACAGATTTGTACGGTTACGACGCTTGCGCCGCTGTCAGAGGTTCAGCGCATTGACGGTCTTGATGAAAATGAGACAAATAAGCGATATATGCACCACTACAATTTCCCGTCTTACTCTGTCGGTGAAACAAAGCCTTCAAGAGGACCGGGACGTCGTGAGATTGGACATGGAGCGCTTGCGGAGAAGGCGCTTGTGCCGGTGATTCCTTCAGAAGAGGAGTTCCCGTATGCAATCCGTACCGTATCGGAAACGTTCGAGTCGAACGGTTCTACTTCGCAGGGTTCGATTTGTGCATCTACCATGTCACTGATGGCAGCAGGTGTGCCGATTAAGAAACCGGTAGCTGGTATTTCATGCGGTCTTGTAACAGGAGATACGGATGATGATTATATTGTATTGACAGATATTCAGGGACTTGAGGACTTCTTTGGCGATATGGACTTTAAGGTAGCGGGAACGAAGGACGGTATCACAGCGATTCAGATGGATATCAAGATTCATGGTCTGACAAGACCGATCGTTGAGGAAGCGATTGCAAAGACGAGAGATGCGAGAATGTATATCCTGAACGAGATTATGCTTCCTTGCATCGCAGAGCCGAGACCTACGGTAGGCGAGTATGCACCGAAGATTATCCAGACGAAGATCGATCCGGAAAAGATTGGTGATGTGGTTGGTCAGAGAGGAAAGACCATCAACGCGATTATCGACCAGACAGGCGTTAAGATTGATATTTCTGATGAAGGATTTGTAAGCATCTGCGGAACGGATCAGGCGATGATGGATAAGGCTTGTGAAATGATTAACATTATCACAACAGATTTTGAAGAGGGTCAGATATTTAAGGGCAAAGTAGTCAGCATCAAGGAGTTTGGCGCATTTATCGAGTTTGCACCAGGAAAAGAGGGCATGGTTCATATCTCTAAGATTGCGAAAGAGAGAATCAACCATGTTGAGGACGTGCTGACGCTTGGCGATACAGTAACGGTTGTTTGTCTTGGAAGAGACAAGATGGGCAGAATCAGCTTCTCTATGAAAGATGTTGCACAGAACTAACATAACAGTTATTTGCTGGAAAGAGATGTTACAATATGCTGAATTGACAGGAAAGGGAGAAAATTTATGAGTCAGGACGAAAAACTGGACAAGCTGTTGGAGGAAGTAAGCGCTTTGAAACAGCAGATGGATAAGCAGGATGAACAGATTGCGTACATCGTTGCGAGATTAAACCATATGCGAGACAAGGCACATGAGAATCGCGAAAAACAGACAGCATGGCCGAAATAAAGAAAAGAGAACGCGGGATACAGGAGCGAATGCAACTGTATCCTTTTTTTGTGTGTATAATTCCGAAAAGGTGGACATATATTGAGATAAGGACAAAGGTGGTGAGGGTTTGGAACTGATACAATTTTTTCCGGAGCGGTTAAGACGGGACTGGCTAAACGTTGGTTTGGACAGTAGCAGCGTGAAGGAAATTCGAATAAGAGTCGGGAAAAGAGTTCGGGTGCTTGCAGAGCGTGAGATAGGACTTCCGTTTGTGTATGGAGAGGGAGAGCTTGAAGATATCTTTCGCTATTTGTGCCACGATTCGGTATATGCCTATGACGAGGAGCGCAAACAGGGGTATCTTGCTGTCGAGGGCGGGCACCGAATTGGCATAACAGGGGAGTTAGTCAAGACAAACGATGGATATCTTGTGAAATATATCCGTTATATGAATATCCGAATTGCGCACGAGAAGAAAGGGATTGCGGCAAGTGTTGTAAAGTATCTATATGATGCGGACAGCAGAGGACAACCGTTCAATACGTTGATTATATCGCCTCCAGGTATTGGAAAGACAACGCTTTTGCGGGATATCATACGTATTGTGTCCAACGGAGAGTGCGGATTTTGTGGGTGCAGTGTGGGCGTGATCGATGAGCGGGGAGAGCTTGCGGGAGCATACAGGGGGAGCGCGACACTCGACTGTGGGGAGCGTACAGACGTGATAACGGGTGGAGATAAAACACATGGGATATCCATACTTGTGCGGACGTTTTCATCGCGTGTGATTGCAATCGACGAGATTGGAAAAGAAAGCGATGCTGCGGCAATTATTCATGCGGGAGTAAGCGGATGCGCAGTGCTTGCAACGGCACATGGAGGTTCTCTTGAGGATGTGATGCAAAATGCGCAGCTTGCCGAAATCATTCGATTAAAGCTCTTTCACAGGCTTTTAATTTTGTCCGCAGACGAGAAATATGTGCGGTATTTTGAGATATTTGACAGGGAAGGGGTGAGGATATGTGGCAGAAGCTTGTTGCAGGAACTTGTATCATGACAGGGGCGGTAGGATTTGGACTTGCACTGTGCGGTGACCTTGGCAGTGAGATTTCCCATTTAAAAAAGCAAAAGGAGCTGCTGCTTTATATCATCGGCGAGATTACATATCTGCACAGACCGATTGCGGAGATTTTACAGATTGCTGCGGAGCGCATGGGGGAGCCGTATACCGCGTTTTTGACAGCAACATCGGCGCAGCTGGACGCAAGAAGTGGGAAAACGCTTTCTGAGATATGGAGTGAAAATCTTGTGCAGCTTACAAAAGATGTGATGCCAAAGGAAGCGTTTTATTATATGGAGCGTATGGGTGCATGTTTTGGTTGCGAGGGGGACAAGATGCAGATCGAGCGCTTTCGCCTGTTTGAACGCGAGCTTGACGAAAAAATAACAGCGCTTAGTGTGAAGATGAGAGAGGATAGCAGATTAATTAATGCTTTGAGTGCACTTACAGGAGTTTTATGTATTGTACTGTTTATGTGAAGGAAACCTTAGATTATATGAATTGGAGATAAGAGATGGAAGTAAGTCTGATTTTTAAGATAGCGGCGGTAGGGATATTGATTACGATTTTAGGACAGGTACTAAAGCACAGCGGCAGAGAGGAGCACGCATTTCTCATAAGCCTTGCAGGACTTGTTCTGGTGCTTTCATGGATTGTTCCATACATATATGAGCTTTTTAACATGATACAGGATTTATTCGGATTATAATGGGGGGATAAGATGCTGCAAATATGTGTGCTTGCAATTGCAGGGCTTTTTGCCGCTATTATTGTCAAGAAAGACAAGCCGGAGTATGCGTCGTTCATTATCATGGTTGTGGGATTTTTTATCGCAATACGTGTGATGCTTGTGATTGGCGGTGTTGCGGAAGAGTTGGAGAGCTTTGAGGGATTTATTCGTGAAAATATTACGTATTTAAAACTGTTGTTGAAACTCGTGGGAATTACGTATGTGTGTGATTTTGCTGCGAGTCTTAGCAAGGACGCGGGACATTCCGCGCTTGCAAATCACATTGAGCTTTTTGGAAAGATGGCAATTATGGTGGCGGGACTTCCGGTGATTAAAATGATGATAGAAATGCTTGAGGAAATAATGCGATGAGTGAGGAAATCAGTTTATGGCAGGATATTCTGCCGGATTTGGGCATGGTTGACAGGCTCTTAGATGAGCTTTTACCGCAGCAAAATGTAAGTTCAATGAGCTTTATGGAGGACGTGCTGAAGGGAAACTGGGCACTGGAGCCGGATTTGTTTTGGCAGTACATAAAATCGTGCATACTGGACATGACGGCGGGATGGAAAAGCCTGTTTGTGTCAATTCTTG
Source organism: Lachnospiraceae bacterium (assembly GCA_014804225.1). GTDB lineage: Bacteria > Bacillota > Clostridia > Lachnospirales > Lachnospiraceae > COE1. The sequence continues at coordinate 18,598 of JAAVAF010000048.1, read as the reverse complement.
TGTTGTTTATCGCTGCGGCTGTTGTAAACAGTTTTATGGCGGCATTTAAAAATGAAGGCGCGGCGCACGCGGCGCGGACATTTTTTGTGATCTGTGAGCTTTTGGTGCTGGTCAATGCATTTAAAGACGTGCTTGGCATTGTGAATGATGCGATGGCGCAAATGATTGAGTTTTTAAAAATAATGCTGCCTTCTTATATGATTTGTATTGCGGCGGCAGGATCGGGACTTACAGCGCTTATTTTTTACAAGCTGCTCCTTGGTTTCTTATGCCTGATTGAGGGAATCGTCGCCTCATCGCTCACTGCTGTTGTGGAGGGCTATGTGATGCTTGGTGTTGTGGAAAGCATCTGGGGAGAGGGACGTTTTGAAGGCATTATGGAAATCATGAAAAAGACAGTGGAGTTTGTGATGAAGGGAATGGTCGTGTTTTTGTCGGGCAGCAGCATTTTGCAAATTATAATAACACCCGTAATGGATAAGGCAAACACGGCAGTGATTCAAAAAACCGTGGGGGCTATTCCGGGGATTGGTGATATTGCAGAGTCGGTTTCGAGCGTGACACTTGCTTCTGCGATTGCGGTAAAGAGCAGTCTGGGGGTGTTAATCCTTGTGATTCTGGTACTGTTGATTGCGGCACCTGTTTTGAGAGCGTTTATTCTTCTTGCAATCATAAAGGTCAGTGGTGCGTTGGGCAGCATTTGTGGGGAAAAGCAGATGACAAAATGCGTTCATTATATTTCGGAGGCGGGATTTATGCTGCTGCGTCTTTTGATAACGGTTGCTACTTTATTTTTTGTAACAATAGCAGCTGTGACGAATGCTACAAGCAGTGCCTTATAATTTGGAAACGGGGTTACTGTTCAGGCAGGAATTAGCATTTACTGCTAATTCCGTAAGAAAACATATCGGAGTCAAGTAAAAATCCATCACCGAAGGTGATTTTGCATGGATTTTTACCTGTTACTGGAACGGAGTGAACAGTAACAAAATGGAAGAAAGGAAGGCGGATTATGGAGCAGTTGGCGTTTGAAATAAGGCGGCTTGTGTATACGGTTATCTGTTTTCAGTGTTTGTTACAGTTTACTGCAGGAAGTGTATACCAACGATATTTAAAGCTTTTTTCCTATTTTTTGACAATTTGTATGTGCTGTGGAGTGATTTCTTTATTTGTGAGCCGGTTTGAGGAAAGTATGCTATCGGCGCAGAGCATCTATGACGAATGGGAGAATGAGTGGCAGGGATTGCTTGATATGGAGCGAATCAGGGAGAGCAGTTCTTATTATACCGATCAGATATGGAATGAAAAGATCCTTGGAAGTGCTTATGAGCAATATGATGCGGTGCGTGAAGGGGGGGAAGAAGATGCCAAATTGGTTGAAGAATAAGCTTTTTAACGGACAGCGTCCCAATAAGGAAATCATGTTGATTTTATTTTTGAGTGGGATCCTGATTTTTGTGATTTTGCTTCCTACGGAGAATAGTGGGAAGAATAACAGTAGTTATCAAAAACAGAGAGAACCCACTGCATCGGAAAATCGTGCAAATGAGGAAAATGCATCCTTATCAGAGATGGCGAGCCTGCTAAATTATAAGAAAACGCTGGAGTCCGAACTGGAGGCGTTTTTGTCGGGAGTGTCGGGCGTTGACGAGGTCAAAGCATTGATTTACTTAAATGCTTCATGGGAGCACGAGGTGGAGAAAGATATCAATCTTGACGCAGAGGCAAGGGGAGAGGAGACAGTTTATACAGTCAACGAGTATGGTCAGGAGGTGCCGTTTGTAAAAAACTCCGTATGCCCGCAGATAGAAGGGGTTGCGGTTGTGGTGAAAGGGAATGTCAGTGATGATGTGCGCGTGGGGATTGTCAGGACGATTATGGCGCTTTATGGACTTGAGGCAAACAAGGTGGAAGTAATCAATTAAAAAAAAATAAGTATATTGGCGTGGGGTGCTGAATACTATATAAATAGCAAAGAGAAACAAGGAAGGATATGGTTTGGTGAAAAAAATATTAAGAAAAAACCAGATTATGATTACGGCGCTGGCGGTTATGATTGCGGTTGCAGGGTATTTAAACTTTGCAGGCACAAAGATCGGCGAGGAGGATTTTATCTCCGTAGACGGCAGCGGCAGCGAACTTACATATGAGATTTCAGACGAGGATATGTATGCCATATCACTCAGGGAAGATACGGATGGGACAATTTCTGACTATTCGGAATATGCGCAGCTTACAGATGCAAACGGGGATATTTTAAGCCTTGACAGCGATGATGTAAGTATCACGGACAATTATCTGAGCAGCAATATGGAAACAGGACTTACAGCTGATGATAGTTTGGACGGTCATGGTGTGCTCGCATCAAACGCCGATGCAGCAGATGTCAATGTCATTGAACAGGAAATTCCCGGGGAGGCAGTGTTTACAAGCGCATCGGGTGTTTCAACCCTTGCAGGGGCGAAGCTTTTAAAAGAACAGACAAGAGCGCAGAATAAGGAGACACTGTTAGAGATCATTAATAATGACAGCCTTACGGAAGATGCAAAGCAGGAAGCGGTAAACAGCATGATCACGCTTACAGAGACGGCACAGAAAGAGTCGGATGCGCAGCTTCTTCTTGAGGCAAAGGGGTATACACAGACGGTCGTAAGTATCAGCGGCGGTGTGGCGGACGTGATGATTGAAGCGGCAAGCCTTACGGACGCACAGACAGCACAGATTATAGACATCGTACAGAGAAAGACGGAGATATCGCCTGAAAATATCATTATTACGGTGTCAGGCGCCGAATAAAATGGTTAGAATGATAAATATTTCACGATCGGCAGAGGCGTTTCGCTTTCTGCCGATTTGTGTTTGAAGGAAATTATTTCATTGAGCGTTTTCAAATAATGTGATATGATTAATTTGTGAGAGTATGCGTGTAGAAAGAACGTGAAATAGAGAAATACGGGTACACAGGAAAGGAGAACAGAAATGAAGAACATTATATTGGTTGTAGATGATGATAAGACCAATTTGACGCGTGCACAGAAAATCCTTTTACCGTTTTACCGTATTGCCGCTTGTAATTCCGGTGTTGCCGCTTTAAAGTATCTGGAGAATAACCGTCCCGATTTGATCTTGCTGGATATTAATATGCCTGAGATGGATGGCTTTGAAGTGATGGAACAGCTTCAAAAATCGGAGGAAACAAAAGCGATACCGGTTATTTTCCTGACCGCAGATGATACAGCGGAAACGGAAGTGAAATGTTTTCAGGTGGGTGCGATTGATTTTGTTACAAAGCCCTTTGTGCCGGATATTTTGTTAAGCCGAGTCGGCAAGACGATGGAGTTGGAGCAGTACAGACATAATCTGGAAAATATGGTAAAGGAGCAGGCGGAGAAAATTACGGAAGATGCAAGGCGCATCAGTGAGCTTCAGGAATCGGTCATCGTGGGGATGGCGAATTTGATAGAGAGCCGTGACGGCAGTACAGGGAAGCATGTAAAAAATACGCAGATGTATGTCAGAATGATTGCAAATGAACTGTATCAGAGGAAGCTTTTTCCGGCGGAGTTGACGCCGGAGTACATAGAAAACCTTTGCAAGGCGGCACCGCTTCACGATGTGGGAAAAATTAAAGTAGCGGATTCTATTTTACAAAAGCCCGGCAAGCTGACGCCGGAGGAGTTTGATGCGATGAAGCTGCATACGACATACAGCCGCAAGATTATCCAGACGATTATCGGTGATGTCGAGGACGAATATTATGTGCGGATTGTTGAGGATATTGCAATGTACCACCATGAGCGCTGGGACGGAACAGGATATCCGACAGGATTGGCGGGCGATAGTATTCCCTTAGCGGCGCGTATTATGGCGGTGGCGGATGTCTTTGACGCGCTGTATGAGGAGCGTTGTTATAAGCCGCCAATTCGCCCGATTGAGCGGATTATGCAGATTATGTCGGAGGGCAGGGGGACACAGTTTGACCCGACTGTCATCGATGTCTTTATGGAAATGCTTCCGAAGTTAAAAGAAGTATTGGGGATTGAGGGATAAGCTGCCACAGGCGGAAAGGAACGGTAACTTACTTGAAAGAAAAACAATTTATCAATCATAAAACTACGCGAAAAATAGAGCAGATCGTGCTGGGGATTTTTACTGTTTTTTCCCTTGCGATGCTTGTTTCGTCGCAGCTGCTTCATTGGAGCATTTTTGCAAAGGAAATCATTATCGCCACCATATGCGCGGGCTGGTTTGTCTTTATCAAGGGATATCGCAACTATGAATTTCGCGCTAAATTTCTTTCCGTTATGTCGTGGATTAATTTTTCGGTTTATGCCTTCTATGCCTATGGATTTACTTCCATGCTTTCTACGATGTTAGTGCTTATCATACTGCTCAGTATCTTTGGAATTTCGGAGATTATCTATATGGGCGTCGGCTTTTCGACGCTGATTCTTTTATATCAGATTTTTATCGCAAGGACGGCTGTGACAGATTCTGCGAATGATATTATCCGGTTGGGTCTGCATGTGGTTTCCGTTTACATCATTTCCCTTGTGACATGGATTACAATACGAATCAGGCAGGAAACAAACGAGCTGTTAATGGAAAATATTCGTGAGCTGAAACTCGTGGAACAGAGTAAGGACGATTTTATGGTTAATATCTCGCATGAGATTCGCACGCCGATTAATGCGGTCTGTGGTATGAGCGAGGCGATTTTGCAGGAGAATCTGCCGACCAGCGTCAGGCGTGACGTGATTGACATCCAGACAGCCGGAAGAAATCTTCTTTCGACGGTCAGCAATATTTTGGATTTTTCGGAACTGGAAAGCGGTAAAATGACGCTTGCGGAGGAGAGCTATAACATTACATCGACGATTACGGACATTATCAATATGGCGCTTACGTTTGAAAACGGCAAGAAATTAGAGCTGATTGTGGATTGTGACGCCAATCTGCCGAGTAATCTGGTAGGCGACGAGCAGAAGTTTCGGCGCATTGTGATGAATCTTTTGGAAAATGCTTATAAATTTACAAAAGAGGGCGGTATGGTACTGCGCATCAGGAGCAGAAAAGAGGACTATGGCATCAACCTGATTGTGAATATTAAGGACTCTGGTATCGGTATGAATCAGGCGGATATGGAGAAAATTTTTGTCAGCTTCAGCCAGCTCAATTCCAAACGTAACAGGGAGGAGGGCGGTATCGGTCTCGGACTTGCGATTACACAGGCACTTGTTCATAATATGGGCGGTTTCATCACGGTAGATAGTGAACCCGGAAACGGAACGGAATTTCAGGTTACGATTCCGCAAAAGGTTCTGGACGAGACGCCGATTGTTTCGATTAAAAACAAGAGTCATTTGTTTGCGGCGTGTTATATTAATATGGATAAATACAATTATTCTGTTGTGCGGGAGGGGTATGAGAAATGTATCCGCCACATGGCGGAGCAGTTCGGTATTATGTTCCGTGTATGCAGAAATTTGTCTGAACTGAAACGGCGTATGGAGCATGAAAACTATTCTCATATTTTTATCAGCTGGGAGGAGTATTGTGAGGATAGAGCTTTTTTTGAGCAGCTTGCGAAAGAAAAAGAAACGACGGTCGTGTTGATCCTCGATTACGGACAGGAAACGCAGATTGGAAGCAATATGCTCCGCATTTATAAGCCGTTTACCGTTTTGTCGATCGCAGCGGTATTCAACGGACAGAAAGTGATGCAGCGGGACGAGCAGCATTTTGATACACGGCATCGTTTCATTGCACCGGATGCGAAGGTGCTTGTCGTGGACGATAATGCGATGAATTTAAAGGTTATGGCAAGACTTCTTTTGCCGTATCATATTAAGGTTTCCATGGCGGGCGGCGGACAGGAGGCATTGGAGAAGCTCAATTCCATGGACTATGACTGTGTGTTTTTGGATCATATGATGCCCGAAATGGACGGTGTGGAAACGCTGCATCGAATCCGCAGAAAACCGGGCAGTTATTTCCAGTCGCTCCCTGTGATTGCATTTACGGCAAATGCGATTGGCGGTGCAAGAGAAATGTTTATGGACGAGGGATTTGACGATTTTATCGCCAAACCGATTGAGTTGAGTGTATTGGAGAGAATGCTGCGCCGTTATATTTCTGTGCAGAAACAGATTCGCGTAGAGGATAATACAACAGTGGAGGAGGCAGAAAGTACACAAACCACCGCTTCCGAGGTTCCGAAGGCGCAACAGGCTGTATCCGAGAATTCAAGCGATTCCTCCAAAGCGTCATATGATGAGGATATTGAGGCAGATGCGCTTGCTGCGTTAAAGCAGGCGGGGATTGACGTGCAGAAGGGAATTTCCTACTGTGGCGATAAAGAAGGATTGCGCGAGATCATGACGATTTATCATTCGGAGGGCGCAAGGCGCAACAGACAGTTAGAGCAGTATTGGCGAGAACACGACTGGAAGAATTATGTCATTACGGTTCATGCGTTAAAGAGCAATTCCAAGGGGATTGGCGCAGATGAATTGGCAGAGCTTGCACTGAATTTGGAAATGGCGGGAAAAGAGAACCGCACGCATTATATTATAGAGCATCATGAGGAATTGCTGATGCAACATAACAAACTTCTTACGGCACTGGCAGAAAATGCCTTTGTCTATCCTGACGGATATCATGCTGATACGAAAGAGCATCCATCAGAGGAGAAAACAGTGTCTGAACCGGCAGCAAAAGAACCCAAGGAAGAGGATACGGCGTCTTTAACAAAGCAGCTTGCAAAACTTCGGGAAAAGCTTGAAAGCTTCGAAAGCGAGGGATTGGACAGTATTTTGGACGATTTAAAGCAATATCGGTATCAAGATTTGAAGCTGTCGGAGATGGCGGAGGAAATTCAGAGCAGCGTAGATGAATTTGACTTTATCGGCGCGTCTGATATTTTGGATTCGTGGGAAGATAAAATAGTGTGAGAAGAACTTCTAATTGCCCATGGCAATTTTCACTTGCAGCAGAGGCTGCTTCGCGAAGAAGTTCTAAGTCTCACACAGCAAATTTGTACTTGGGCACAAATTTGTGGGTTATGGAAGGGCTTGGTGGATACAATATGATAAAGAAAATACGTAGATTTTTGGAATCGCTGCGAAACGAGCAGTTGGATTTTCAGACAAGGTTAATCCGGATGGTTTTCCTGCTGGTATTTATTGCCACGGTTATCGGTATGGGACGTGTTCTGATCGGCGCGTCGCCGATTGTGCTGACGGCGCTTATCCCGATGTGTATTATTTCAGGCGCGTCGCTTTATATTGCAGTGAGGTATAATAAGGTAAAGCTGGCATCGTGGCTGCTGATTCTGATTTCGAACGGACTCTTGTTTCCTTTGGTCTTTATGATGAGCGGCGGTATGAATAGCGGAACCCCTGTTTGGTTTGTGCTGGGACTTGTTTATATCTTTTTGTTGTTCAAAGGGAGAGAACTGGCGTTTGCACTCTTGCTTTCGATGGCGTCATTTCTGTCGGCGTATGTCACTGCCTATCGTTTTCCGGATATGGTACCGACGGCATCATATCGTCTGTACAGCTTTGCTGATTCGTATGTTACCCTGATTGTTGTCAGTGTTTTTGTCGGCTTTTTGATGAAAATGCAAGCTTTGACATATGATAAGGAGAGAAAGCTTGCTCAGCAGCAAAAAGAGGAAATTGAGCAGATTGCCCGTTCCAAGGATACGTTCTTTGCAAATATGAGTCATGAAATCAGGACGCCAATCAACACGATTATCGGTTTAAATGAAATGACGCTCAGAGAGGATATTTCCGATGAAATTGCCGAGAACGCGATCAATATTCAAAATGCAAGTAAAATGCTTTTGACGACCATCAATGACATTTTGGATCTGTCCAAGCTGGAGTCCGGCAGAATGGAGATTGTGCCTGTACAGTATGAGATCAGCGCGTTATTTAGCGATTTGGTCAATTTGATCTGGATTAGGGCAAGTCAAAAGGAACTGGAATTTAAAGTGGATATCGACCCCAATATTCCTTCCATGTTATATGGAGATGAAGTGCGCATCAAACAGATACTTACCAATATTCTGACCAATGCCGTAAAGTATACGGAAACAGGATCTGTCACGTTGTCCGCAAAGGGGGAGCGCCTTGCCGCGGATGAAATACTGCTTCGTATCTCGGTGGAAGATACGGGTATGGGAATCCGAAAGGAGAATCTTGACGATTTGTTCAGCTCCTTTAAGCGGATTGATGAAACAAAGAACCGCAATATTGAGGGAACAGGACTCGGTCTTACGATTGTGAAACAGCTTGTGGATATGATGGGCGGAAAAATTTCCGTAGACAGTGTCTACCATAAGGGATCTGTTTTTACGGTGGAAATTATGCAGCACATTGTTAATGTAAAACCGATGGGCGTTATTAATTTTGCGGAGCAGAGGAAACTGGAGCGTCGTACGAAATATAAGCAGAGTTTTACGGCACCCGATGCCAGAATACTGGTCGTGGACGATAACGAGATGAATCGTATGGTGGCAGTCAAGCTGCTTCGGGGAACAAAGATGCAAATCGATACGGTAGGAAGCGGTAAGGAGTGTCTGAAACTGACTGCCGATAATCTTTATCATGTGATTTTGATGGATCATATGATGCCTGACATGGACGGCGAAGAAACGATGAAGGCGGTACGCGCACAGACGAAGGGATTTTGTCAGAAAACGCCGATTATTGCGCTGACGGCGAATGTCATGTCAAACGCAAAACAGGTTTATCGGGATATGGGATTTGACGGATATCTTGCAAAACCGATCAATGCCACCTTATTGGAGGCAAGTCTGTTAAAATATCTGCCGTCGGAGTTGATTGAATATGATGCAAAAGAGGATCTTACAGATTTGGAGGAAGGCGGAGATATCAATCAGATTATCAGCGTAAAGAAACGAAAAGTTGCGATTACAGCGGATTGCATCTGCGATCTGCCAAGAGATTTGTTGGAACGGTATCAAATCAAATTGATGTACTGTTATGTCCATACAAAAGAAGGGCGTTTTTGCGATTTGTTTGAGATTTCTTCCGACAGTGTGCTGAATTATTTGAAGGTTGAGGGAAATTATGCGCATTCTTCTACTGCGGAGCCTTCTGAATATGAATATTTCTTTGCGGATATGCTGGCGACGGCACAGCACGTGATTCATATCACGGCGACGACAGATCTTAGCGGCGCTTATCCGAACGCGCTTCAGGCAAGCAAAAGCTTTGATAATGTTACGGTATATGATTCCACCCATATCAGCAGCGGACACGGGTTTATGGTGTTGTATGCCGCAGAGCTTGCCGAACAGGGAAAAAGTGTACAGGAAATCTGTGAGGCGTTGGATCGGTTTAAAGAGTTAGTATTCTCTAACTTTCTTGTGCCGAGTACAGAGGCCTTATACCGCAACGGAAAGGTTAGTGGTGTCGTACATAAGCTGTGTGACGGATTGAATTTGCATCCTGTGCTACGTATGTCGCAGAACGAATTGAAATTGTGGAAAATAGAAGTCGGCAATATGAAGTATGTGCAGCGCAAATATGTAAAGAAGCTGCTGCATCACAGTAAACAGATTGATAAGAGGATTCTGTTTCTTACCTATGCGGGCTGCAGTGTACGGCAATTGGAGGAGATACTGGAGGAGGTTGAAAAGTACGTTAAATTTGATAAGGTCATTATGCAGAAAGCATCGGCAACTGTTTCCAGCAACTGCGGTGTAGGCGTATTTGGGTTGATGTATGTTAGAAATAAGGAATAGAACGAAAGAATCGGCAGAGGGGATTTTGTCTTCTTTCGATTTTTGCTTTAGGACAGTACCTTGGAATAAATCTTTACACCTTCACCGAAATCTGATATGCTATAATTGTAGCGATTCGTATAGATTAGAAAGAAAGTAGGTGATTGTATGCCGACGACAGATTTACAGTATAAAGACGATTTGAGAAAGCAGCGCGATGATTGGCAGGAAATCCTTGAATATATCAACAATAATGAACCGGAAAAAGTAAAAAAGAAAGCAGAAAAGATTCTGAACAGAATCAACGAAAGCCTTCAAGATTGACAAAATAATAACAACTTAAATAAAGGTGCAGTTTCTTACGGATCAAAAAGATACTGTGCCTTTTTGATTCAATAAGGCGACTCGCGAAGTGCTTCGGCGTTTGATTCCGTTGATTTGTTTGTCGATTTGTGCGTTTGATTAAATTTGTTTTTTTATTTAATATATGCTATACTGAAATTTATGAAATATATGGAAACGGAAAGGACAAGGTTATCGGTATGAAAAGAGTATTTTTGATTGTATTGGACAGCTTTGGAATAGGGGAGATGGCAGACGCGGCGGATTACGGCGATAAAGGGACAAACACAATTGGTTCGGTTTCTTCCAGTGACTATTTTCATGTGCCAAATCTCAAAAAGCTTGGCATTTTTAATATAGAGGGTGTTAATTGCGAAAAAAAGGAGCCGGTAGAGGCTCCGCTTGCTGCAGTGGCGCGTATGCGCGAAGCGTCAAAAGGAAAGGACACGACAATCGGACACTGGGAAATTGCGGGATTGATTTCCGAAAAGCCGCTTCCCACATATCCGAACGGTTTTCCGAANGANGTGCTGGATGAATTTTCAAGNCTTACAGGCAGAGGNGTGCTNTGCAACAAGACNTATTCGGGCACNGANGTNATAAAGGATTACGGCGATGAGCATGTAAAAACAGGNGATTTGATNGTCTATACATCGGCTGACAGTGTGTTNCAGATTGCGGCGCACGAGGATGTTGTTCCGTTGGAAACNCTGTATGATTANTGTAAAAAGGCAAGACAGATGCTTCAGGGAGAGCACGGTGTCGGGCGTGTGATTGCAAGACCGTTTGTGGGCGGGTCGGGTAATTATACAAGAACGGCGCATCGCCACGACTATTCGCTGTTGCCGCCGAAAACAACCATGCTTGACCAGTTAAAGGCAGCGGGAAAAGATGTGCTTGCCGTAGGTAAAATCAATGATATCTTTGCCGGAAAGGGCATCACGGACTTTGTATACACGAGCGGAAATGCAGAGGGAATAGAGCGCACCCTGGAATATCTCGATAAGGATTTTGAAGGATTATGCTTTATTAACCTTGTGGATTATGATATGCTTTACGGACACAGACGAGATGTGGACGGATACGCAAAGGCGATTACTTATTTTGATGAAAAACTTCCTGAAATTATGGGTAAAATGAGAGAAGACGATGTGCTTATGATCACGGCTGACCACGGCTGTGACCCTGCCTATACAAAAACGACCGACCACACGAGAGAGCACACGCCGCTTATTCTGTATGGGAAAAATATAAAACCCATTAATTATGGGACGCGTGACACCTTTGCGGATATCGCAGCCACGGTGCTTGACTATCTTGACGTTCCGTGCGAGGTAGCGGGAGAAAGTCTTTTATGCACACGCTGATGCAGATGAAATTTTATAAGGAATTGCGCAAACAGACAATGGAGGAAAAAGGTTGAAAATTAAAATTTTCAACCTAATAAGTTTGTGCGTGTACGCACAAACTTACAGGCTGAGAAAGGAGCATGGTTATACAAGTGAGTAATATTGCGGAAGAAATAAACAAGAGGAGAACCTTTGCGATCATCTCCCATCCCGATGCGGGTAAGACAACCCTTACGGAGAAATTTCTTTTATACGGAGGGGCGATCAACCTTGCCGGAAGCGTTAAGGGAAAGGCGACGGCAAGACATGCCGTGTCGGACTGGATGGAGATTGAGAAGGAGAGAGGTATCTCAGTAACCTCCTCTGTGCTGCAGTTTAATTATAACGGCTGCTGCATTAATATACTGGATACGCCGGGGCATCAGGACTTTTCTGAGGACACTTACCGTACGCTGATGGCGGCGGATTCGGCTGTGATGGTCATTGATGCGTCAAAAGGTGTGGAAGCACAGACAAGAAAGCTCTTTAAGGTGTGTGGTATGCGTGGGATCCCTATTTTTACGTTTATCAACAAGATGGACAGGGACGCAAACGATACATTTGAACTGTTGGATGAAATCGAGAAAGAGCTTGGGATTGCGACATGTCCTGTCAACTGGCCGATTGGTTCTGGAAAGCGTTTTAAGGGCGTTTTCGACAGGCATGAAAATCATGTGCTGACCTATTCTGATACGCAGAAGGGGACCAAAGAAGGCGAAACGACCGTAATTCCGATGGATGATGAGGCGCTTTTGCTGGAAACAATCGGAGATGAGGCGCTTGCACTTTTGCGGGACGAAATTGATTTGCTTGATGGGGCGAGTGCGGAATTTGATATAGAAGAAGTTAGAAAGGGAAAGCTAACACCTGTTTTTTTTGGCTCGGCGCTCACCAATTTCGGCGTGGAAGTTTTCCTGCAAAATTTTATTGAGATGGCAGCAACGCCGCTTGCCCGCGTTTCACAGGGAGAGTGCATTGACCCTGTTGAAAACGACTTTTCGGCGTTTGTGTTTAAGATACAGGCAAATATGAATAAGGCGCATCGTGACAGAATTGCGTTTATGCGTATCTGTTCGGGAAAGTTTGACGCGAGTGCGGAGGTTAAGCATGTGCAGGGGCAGAAGGTGATGCGATTATCGCAGCCGCAGCAGATTATGGCGGACGAGCGCAAAATTCTCGATGAAGCATATGCGGGCGACATTATTGGTGTGTTTGATCCGGGCATTTTTTCGATTGGAGATACTGTGTGCGCACCGAAAAATAACATCTGTTACGACGGGATACCGACGTTTGCGCCGGAGCATTTCGCAAGGGTGCGTCAGATTGATACGATGAAAAGAAAGCAGTTTATCAAGGGTGTCAATCAGATTGCGCAGGAGGGCGCGATCCAGATTTTCCAAGAGTTTAATACAGGTATGGAGGAAATTATCGTCGGTGTTGTGGGTGTTTTGCAGTTTGACGTCCTAAAATATCGTCTTGAGAATGAATATAATGTCGAAATTAAGCTAGAGCCGCTTCCATATGAGCATATCCGCTGGATTGAAAATAAGGAGGAGGTAGACTTAAATAAGCTTTCAGGCACGTCAGATATGAAGAAGATACAGGATTTAAAGGGGAATCCGCTGCTTTTATTCATCAATCAGTGGAGTATCGGAATGACAGAGGAGAGAAATAAGGGACTTGTGCTTTCAGAATTCGGTAGGAATTAGCGCGAAAAGTACTTCTAATTGTCTATTGCAATTTTCACTCGCAGCAGAGGCTGTTTCGTGGAGAAGTACTAAGTTTCGCGCTGGAAAAACGCAAAGGGCAGCGTTTTTCAGATAGTGTGGAGGATTGATGTGAAAAAAGGTATTCTTGCAACAATAACATGCGTTATTTTGACAATTCTTTGCGGATGTGAAGAGATTGAGAATGTGAATGAGGGTTTTTCATCGGAGCTTTCGAATATTATTATGTCTTACCAAAGTGAACCGCAGACACAGAGCGAGGAGCCTGAAGCGGTACGCGAAATGACAGAGGTATATTATTCTTATCACAACCTCAATGAAACAGAGCAAATGCTGTATCTTGAAATTTTTGATGCGCTCACTGCGATGTCGGAGGAGAAACGCATTTCGACACTTGACAGTGAACAGCTTGACAGAATATTTGAATGTGTGCTAAACGACCACCCAGAGCTTTTTTATGTCGAGGGATTTAAGTATACCGAACATTTTTTTGGAGATACGCTTACGGGAATTTCTTTTGTGGGCAGCTATTCCATGACGAAGGAAGAGGCAGAGTCTGCGCTTGCCGAAATAGAGCAAAGTTTGTCGGACTGTATGAGCGAAGTGCCGCTAAATGAAGATGAGTACAGCACAGTGAAGTATTTGTATGAGTATCTGATTGACAACACGGAATATGATAAAGATGCAGATAACAATCAAAATATACGTTCTGTATTTTTGGGGCATCGCTCAGTTTGTCAGGGATACGCAAAAGCGATGCAGTATATGCTGCAAAAGGTGGGGATTCAGTCGTTTTTGGTGACAGGTTATACGGGCGCGGAACGTCATGCGTGGAATCTGGTGCGTGTAAACGGGAAATATTATTATCTGGACCCGACATGGGGAGATGCTTCTTACTCGTACGGCGGTAATGAGGACACGGAGAACGAGGTATTTTTGCCGCCGATTAATTACGATTATTTTTTGGTTACGACAAGTGAGATTGCAAAGACGCATTCTTTTGAAGATTTGGTGATGCTTCCTGCCTGCGACAGCACAGAGGATAATTATTATGTGCGAGAGGGACTTTATTTTGAACAGTATGACAGGCAGCAGCTTGAAAATATTTTTGACAGTGAAGCTGTAAAGCAGGAAGATTACGTCACATTAAAGTGCGCCGATTCACAGGTTTATCAGGAAATGCTTTCTGAGATAATAGATGAGCGGCAGATATTTGGGATTATAAAGAACAATGAGGGCGCGATATCGTATGCTTCCAATGAAGAACTTTGTACGATAAGCTTTTGGAATATATTTTATTAATACTAGGCAAAATAGCGTTAAGTGTGCTATACTTAACGCATATGAACAGGTAGGCCTTGAAAGGAGTAAGTTTGTAATATGGACAAGGAAATGGATAAGAACAGAAACGGTTATGTGAGTGAAACGGACACATTAGGAACGGTGAAGATTGCAAACGATGTGGTTGCGATGATAGCGGGACTTGCGGCGACAGAGGTTGACGGAGTAAGCTCGATGTCAGGCAATATCACGAATGAGTGGATGGAAAAAGTGGGCATGAAAAAGCAGACAAAGGGTGTCAAGGTGGATATTCTTGAAGGAAATGTGTCTGTCGATTTAGCGCTCACGTTGGAGTACGGTTTCAATATTCCGACAACCTGTAATAAAGTACAGGAAAAAGTAAAAAGTGCAATTGAAACGATGACAGGATTTGCAGTATCTGATGTCAATATTCGAATTATTGGAATCAAGATGCAAGAGGGCATTTAATACGCTAAGGAAAAAGGAACAGGGCTATAGGAATGAGCAGACGAGAGCTTAGAGAGCAGATTTTTAAGTTTATCTTTCGGGTAGAATTTAACGACCGTGACGAGATGCCGGAGCAGGAGGACTTCTTTTTTGAAGCGGACGAGTTTACCGCGGACGAAAAAGATATGCAATACATCTCAAAAAAGGGAAACAGTATCCTGGAGCGACTTGATGAGATTGATGATAAGATTAATCAACAGGCAAAAGGGTGGACAACCCAACGCATGGGAAAAGTTGATCTCACGATTCTGCGCCTTGCAGTTTACGAGATTCTGTTTGATGACGATGTACCGACAGGTGTGGCAATCAATGAGGCGGTCGAGCTTGCCAAGAAGTTTGGTCAGGAGGAGTCATCAGGCTTTGTCAACGGAATACTTGCAAAATTCGTATAAGGGATTACTGTGAAAAATGTGAAGGACGGAGTTGTTCCATGCAAAATGTCTATACGGTTGCCCAAGTAAACTCCTACATCAAAAATATGTTTACGCAGGATTATATGCTAAAGTCAATTTTTGTAAAGGGAGAGGTCAGTAACTGCAAATATCATTCATCGGGGCATATCTATTTTACCCTGAAAGATGAAAAAGGAATAATAACATGCGTTATGTTTGCCGGCAGCCGCGCCGGTCTTTCTTTCAAATTGGAGGAAGGGCAGCAGGTAGTGGTTGGCGGTACCATTGACGTATATGAAAGAGATGGAAAGTACCAGCTTTATGCCAAACAGATTACGTTGGACGGTGCTGGTCTTTTGTACGAGAAGTTTGACAGGCTCAAAAGAGCGCTTGAGGAAATGGGGATGTTTTCCCCTGAATATAAGCAGAAGATACCGCGTTATATTAAGACACTCGGTGTAGTGACTGCGTCTACGGGAGCGGCAGTGCGGGATATTATTAATATAGCGACGAGACGTAATCCGTATGTGCAGATTATTCTCTATCCCGCAATTGTTCAGGGAGAGTATGCCCCAGAGAGCATTGTAAACGGGATTCATGCACTGGAACGGCTTGGGGTGGACGTGATGATTGTGGGCAGAGGCGGCGGTTCGATCGAGGATTTGTGGGCGTTTAACGAGGAGATTGTTGCACAGGCAGTGTTTGACTGCNAAATTCCGATTATTTCGGCAGTGGGGCATGAGACGGANACGACAATCATTGATTTTGTNGCGGACTTGCGGGCACCTACGCCNTCGGCAGCGGCNGAGCTTGCCGTNTATGATTTTAATCTGCTGTTGGGAAAANTGGAGATTTATGAGAGCACNNTGCGNCAGCTTATTACAAAACGNCTCAAAATGGAAAAGGTAAGACTTGAGAATCATAAACTGCGGTTNAAATANCTAAGTCCTGCAAATAAATTACAGCAAAAGNGAATNTACTGTATGGATTTGGANGAGCAGCTTGCAGCCGTTATGGATAAAAACTTGACNAAAAACAGACATCGNATGGCTTTGCTTGCAGAGAAGCTAAAAGGGCTTTCNCCGTTGGANAAGCTAAGTCANGGGTATGCTTATGTGGAGAACGACAAGGGACAGGTTTTAAACGATATCAGAAATACAGCACCCAATAAAGCGGTACGGATTCATGTAAAGAACGGAATCATAGACGCAAAGACAACGGGTGTTATGGAGGTGCGCTATGGCGAATAAGCTGACGCTTGACGAAACGTTTGAAAAGCTTGAGGAGACAATCGGGAAACTGGAACAGGAGGATATTTCCTTGGAGGCCTCTTTTAAACTCTATAAACAGGGAATGGAGCTGATCAAATCTTGTAATCAGACAATCGACAAGGTCGAAAAGGAAGTTTTGAAATTAAACGAAAACGGTGAATTAGAGGAGTTACTGTGAAAAATAAATTTTTCACAAACGAATTTATTCGTTTTGCAAATATTGTGCTTGCGCTTGCATACATCAAAAAGCTTACGCTTTTCGCTGTCAAGAATTCGCAGGTTGTGTAGAAACGGGAGATTCTTATGAAAGAAAAAATAGAAATCCACACACAGGAAATCGAAACAATATTAAAGCAATATCTTCCCAAGGAGGAAGGATTGGCATCAAGCGTGATGGCTGCGATGAATTACAGTGTCAATGCGGGGGGAAAGCGTCTGCGTCCGATGCTGATGTTGGAAACTTACAGGATGTTTGGTGGAGAGAAAATAGTAATCGAGCCTTTTTTAGCGGCGATTGAGATGATACACACGTATTCGCTCGTGCATGATGACCTTCCGGCGATGGACAATGACGAGTACAGGCGCGGAAAAAAGACAACATGGGTGGAATACGGCGAGGCGATGGCGATTCTTGCGGGCGATGCGCTTTTAAACTTTGCGTTTGAAACAGCACTCAAAGCGTTTGTATGCGACGGAGCCGATGCGGATCGGATTGCAAGGGCACTCTCAATTTTGGCGGAAAAAGCAGGTATTTATGGAATGATCGGCGGTCAGGTAGCGGATATTGAGGCGGAGGGACTCGGTGAACAGGTAACCCTTTCTCATCTGCTTTATATTCATGAGCACAAGACGGCAGCGCTGATACAGGCATCCATGATGATTGGCGCAGTGCTTGCGGGAGCAGATGCCGAGGCGATTGAGACAATAGAAAAGGCAGCATATGAAATAGGCATCGCATTTCAGATACAGGACGATGTGTTGGATATCACAAGCACTTTTGATGCGCTTGGAAAACCAATCGGAAGCGATGAGAAGAATAATAAAATAACATACGTTACATTAAAAGGTCTAGAGGAAGCCTCACGTGAACAGAAAGAACGGTCAAATCATGCAATTGCGCTGTTAAATTCGTTGAATGAGAAAGGGTATCAGAATGATTTTTTGACGGATTTAATCAAAAGTCTGATTACGCGCTTAAAATAGCCTGAGAGAACCCAAGAGAACTTCAGATAGAAAGGAAGTTGTTGCTGCATGATACTCGAAATGATAGAAAAGGAAAATGACATTAAGAATATAGACCCGGAGGACCTCAATCTTTTAGCGGAAGAAATCAGGGAATTTTTGATCAATAAGATTAGTGTGACCGGTGGTCACTTAGGTTCCAATCTTGGCGCAGTGGAGCTCACAATGGCGCTTCATTTGAGTCTTAATCTGCCCAAAGATAAGATTGTGTGGGATGTGGGACACCAGTCATATACGCATAAGCTGCTGACAGGACGACGTGCGGGGTTTGAGCATCTTAGAAAGTACGGCGGAATGAGTGGCTTTCCAAAGCGCAAGGAAAGTGAATGTGACTGTTTTGATACAGGGCACAGCTCGACGTCTATTTCGGCGGGACTGGGGCTTGTCAAAGCAAGAGATTTAAGAGGCGAGGACAGTACCATTGTCTCTGTAATCGGTGACGGTTCGCTTACGGGCGGTATGGCTTACGAGGCGCTAAACAATGCAGCACGCTTGAAGTCAAATTACATAATTGTGTTAAATGACAATAATATGTCTATTTCAGAAAATGTTGGCGGTATGTCAAAATACTTAAACAACATCAGAACGGCGGATAAGTATCTTGACATCAAAGAAGGGGTTTATAATTCTTTGATGGACAGAAAGCTTGATCCTCTTGTAGAACGCATCAGAC
>JAAVAF010000047.1 GCA_014804225.1 Lachnospiraceae bacterium | reverse complement strand
CCCGGTAAATCCAACGCTGCAGCCGGTTCATCCAAAATTAAAATTGGCGGATTACCCGCCAATGCGCAGCCGATACTGACGCGTTTTTTCATGCCGCCCGAAAGCTTTCCGACCTTCATCCGGCACATTTTATCGATCCCAAGCTCTTTTAAAAAGCCTTCCTCCAGTAAATGCTTCAGCTCTACTCTATCTTGATACCAAAGACTTAAATTGTCAAGCACACTTAGCTCCGAAAGCAGATTGCCCTCCTGCGGCACATACCCCGCGTTCTCCACATAAATTTCACCACTGTCAGGTTTCCGTAAACCCGCAAGAATACTTAAAAGGGTAGATTTACCGCATCCGTTTTCACCGACAATGCCGACACACTGTCCCGCGTCCGCCGATAAATTCACGCCTTTTAGCACTTGTTTTTTCCCGTACGCGCTGATAACATTTTTTGCAACAATACGCTCCACGGCACTCCTCCTAAATGCAATATGTACTATACATTTGCCAAAATCTGCCTCTCAATATCTGCCATATTGACTTGCCGATAACTGCTCAAATCGCTGTTATTCCACCCTGCTCTGACTCTTCCACCATTTAGTATAGTCGGCTCATTATATCCGTTTTTCAAAATAGCAAGCACATAACCTACCTTGTTTTCAACGGAAGGCTGCCGAAGCGTGCGTGTCAGAATTTCAAACATTTGTTCGCGTGTGCGATGATTTGCATTCGCCGTGCGAAGAATGTCCTTCGCCTCCTTGAGCGTACAGCCAAACACGTCAATAACCTCCTGCTCCTCGTCCGTCGCAATGATCACGCCGCCGTTCTTGTCCATATCCTCCATAATTTCCACCACAGTACGATTTTTCTTCACACGCTTAATCTTAAACCGTACCGCGCCAAGCCCCATTTGTCCGCTCGGAAGCTTTTCCTGTATCAGCTCATATTCAAATGAAATATCCGTGTTCGCATTAATCTCATCATGCGGTTTCTCAAGGATTTCACGTTTTACGTTTCCATTCGCATAAGACTCCGGAATCTTCATCATTTTTCGAAGCTCTTCAAACGTAACCTGATAAACACCGTTATTAAACGTTTCATGTTCCTTCAGAAGATAATAAAGCCGCTTTGAATACTTCTTTGTCAAATTAAGCGGATACTCAATGCGGTAATACGCCCCCTGTTTTGCCTCCATAATCATCTGCTTTACTTCAGGGTGCAAGTCAAGCACAATCTTGCTTTTCCCCTCATCACCGCGCTTTTTTTGATATTTGATCTTACTAAACCACGGATAATAGATGTCCGTGCCCTCATCTTCCTTCAGACGAAAACCAAGACCTTCAAATTTTTTCACGGCTTTTTGCAGGTAAGAATAAGCATTCGATTCGTCCTGAAGATTATAAAGGTGTTTCACATCAGAGATATTAATCTCATATCGCGTATTTTCCTCTGTGTCGTCACCCTCACCTACAATTCCCAACAAGATATCCAAAATATCATTCTGCCTTCTGTCCAAATCATATCGCGCTTCAATGATGGTCTTTGGTCTGAAAGCCACCTCCGCACCGCCTTTTTTCGGTTTGCGATTCATTCCGATTTCTCCTCCATTCCGGCTTTTGCCCTTCCTCTTTTATTGGTACATTCCCACCAAATAATTCAAGGTATAAAAAATCGTACTCCCTTATCATATCTATCTTAAAGCAATTTTTAAGTTTACGCAAGTAGTTTACAGAATTTATTTTTGGATGTGTCGTCAAAAAATAATATTTCCATTATGCAAAATGACGAAAAATTAAAATATTATTAAAAAAAATTAAGTAAAAATAAATTCCTTCCTTGTATTGTCAGCAATATAGGTATACAATGAAATTATAGTCAAATACCCACAGCATTCTGCGGAATATTGGGCCCTCGCGGCATTATTTGCCAAATATTCACGAAAGCGCGTCTACTTGGCCCATTTTTCGCGGGAATAAGTAATTTTAGGAGGAATTTATCATGAGCCAACAAACAATGGAACCAAAAACTTCGAAAAAACGAATTGCCGATGAAATTTTGCGGCAAATCGGTAAAAGCGTTCTTATTGTATTCGTCATTGTAGCAGTCGTCGCGCTCTGTATGGTCGGCTGGCTGGTTGTCACATCGAAGCAGACACAACTGACACTGCAGTCAGAAGCAGCTGCAAATCAATTAACCGGATTTCTGGAGGGTTACATTAAAGAGGTTGAAGATGTATCTGTTAATCCCGAAATTATCCATGTACTGTCCGAGACAAAAGCAGGCGACGATATTTTAAAGGCGGAAAAAATAGACACAGTCCGTGAAAATCTTTTAAGTATCACAAACACCGATTCGGAAAATGTGATGTCGGTCTGGATTGCAGATATCGACGCAAGCGTGCTCACACAGTCAGACGGATTTACAACCGGAGAAGGTTGGGATGTCACCACACGCGAATGGTACAAATGTGTGGAAACAAGGGAAACCATTTTGACGGAGCCTTATGTTGACTCTGCCAGCGGAAAGATGATCTTAAGCGCTGTATCTCCCGTCATTGATGCATCGGGCACTGTTCTGGGCGCTGCGGGAATGGATATTTCATTAGAACAAATGACAAATGTTATGAGTACATACAAGATTGGTAAAGGCGGTTATGTTCTGCTGTTATCCGAAAGCGGTACCTTCCTCTATCATCCGCAAAGTGATATTATCCAGAAAAATATTGCTGACATCAACACATCGCAGAATGTAAAAGATGCTGTCCTGTCCGGTAACGAAACGTTTTTAAAATATACGGTAGGCGGCGTTCCGAAATATGGTGCCGTAAAGGCCGCCGGCAATACCGGTTATATTATTTTAAGCAATATGCCCATGTTGGAATATTATTCACTGCTGATCGGGATGATGGTCGCCTTGATTTTCATTTTTATTGTAGGCATTCTCCTCATCGCAGTCAGTATCAAGAGAAGCGCCGCAACATTGACAAAACCGATTTTGGAGCTGAATCTTATTGCACAGCAGCTTGCTGCCGGAGATTTGGATGTTCACCTTCATATTGAATCGGAGGATGAAATCGGAGAGCTTGGCGAGTCTATTGGAAAAACGGTAAGCCGCCTGAAAGAATACATTGTATATATTGACGAAACTGCTGAAGTACTTGCAAGGATTGCTGACGGAAAGTTAAGCATCGAACTGAAAAATGATTATGTTGGTGAATTCCAGAAAATTAAAGATGCTTTGATTAATATCTCCGATTCCATGAATGAAGTTATGCAAGGCATTTCCGATACTTCGGAACGTGTATCCGTAGGTGCATCGGAACTTGCGTCCGCTTCTCAGATGATTGCGGAGGGCGCAGAGCTTCAGGCTGCATCGGTACAGCAGATTGCTGCAACCACAAACACTGTTGCAGACCATGTTGAGAAGAGTCATCAAGATGCGGAGGAGTCAGCAAAGGCAACACATCAGGTTGCCACAATGATTGAACAGAATCAGGAAAAGATGACAATGATGATGAACGCAATGGAGGAGATACGCCAGACTTCACAACAGGTTGTCGGAATTATCGAGACCATTGAAGAGATTGCAGAACAGACCAATCTCCTGTCACTGAACGCTTCTATCGAAGCCGCTCGTGCAGGTGAGGCCGGAAAAGGCTTTGCAGTTGTAGCTGACGAGATTGGAAAACTTGCATCAGAAAGCTCGAAAGCGGCAAGTACAACAAGAGAGCTGATTGAAGTTTCCATGGAGGAGATCAACAAAGGAAACACGATTGCTGAAAGCACTATGAGCTCGCTGAAAGAGTCAGTAGGTGCAGTGAACCGCGTAACCGAGATGAGTAAGAGAACTGCTGAGAACGCAGCCGTTCAGGCAGAAAGCATGGAACAGCTTCGGGTAGGCATCGATGAAATCGCACGTGCAATTCAAGACAATTCCGCCGTATCCGAGGAAACATCTGCAACATCGGAAGAGCTTGCAGCACATGCGCATACATTAAATAATATGGTGCAGAAATTTGAGTTGAAGCATTAAATTAATATAAATGAATAAATAAAATCCCCTACAGGTATTATTGCCTATAGGGGATTTGGGTTATCCCTCAATTGCGATATAATGGTTCTTTTCTTCCACAACCTTTTTCTCTTCTTTCGGAATCTGGAACGTCAGGATGCCGTTCTCGTACCGCGGATGAACGTCCGTTTCTGTCACGTGCGCTCCTACATAATAGCTGCGGCTCATACTACCAGCGTAGCGCTCTCGTCTGACATATTTGCCGTTCTCATTTTTCTCGTCGTTGTTGAAGCTTTTCGCCGCGCTAATGGTCAGATAACCGTTATCCAGCTGCATCTTAATCTCGTCCTTTTGGAAACCGGGCAGGTCAATGTCTACCTCATAACCGTTATCCGTTTCCTTGACGTCTGTTTTCATCATGTTCTTTGCATTTTTTCCGTATAAAACGCTGTCAATGTCTGGGAATGCAAAGTCCTCCATAAAGCTGTCAAATAAGTTTCCTCTAAAAATACTAGGCATCATCATAAGTCATGTCTCCTTTCAAAATTGAAAAATATTTTAGCACAATCAGAAATTTCTGAAGTGTCGTTACCCAAACCAAGGATTTGAATGTTATCGTTCCCCTTGTTCTAGTTGTAATATAACATATGTGTTAGCACTCGTCAAGTGTGAGTGCTAACATTTTTTTATTTTTTTTCTATAAACAAATATGTTATGTCATTTTATAGTATAAGAAAAATGCCCCTGAAACATTCATTTCAGAAGCATTTTTTCCTCTCACACACCATCTTGTCCATACCGCACATTCTCATACTGTACATGAAGCAGCTTCATATCCTCGTCCTCAAAAAGTCCCGCGTTTTTCTCAAGCTCCGATGGCGACTCATACGGCGCGGGAATTTCTTTTCTGTGCTTTCTAATTGTCCTCCGATATGTGCGCCTGATACGCTCCGCCTCACTGTCAGCCTTCATACTGCTTCTTAAGCCAATCCGCTCCTCCTTTTGCAATGGCTCATCGTCCAGTTCTTCTACCTTGTCACCATTTTCATCATAACTGTCCCGAAATTCCCCAAAAACCTGATGCAGCATTTTTATCGCCCAGTATGCCATAAACATAATACTTGCCGCTATCGCAATCCAGCCAAGATATGTCCAAATCTTAGAAGGCTCCGGAGGCGCTTCCCCGTCATTTAGCATCATAATCCAATCATCACCTGTATAGCCGTCCCCGCCGGTCTGTGGTAAACCCATTGGCTGATATTCCACAAACTCCATATTGTCAGACCACGTCCGGATATCGGTATAACGCCGCTGTCCCGCAAGTAAAAACGAAGGCAGCATCGCGATCAATACAAGCATTGCGAAAAGCCCCACCATCGCCGCGCTAATTGCATAGAGCCTTTTTCGCGGAATGCTTTTTGTCCACTTGTTTAAATCAAGATAATGATTTGTAGCTGTGATATAGGTATATGCAAGTGCGATAAAAAAGTAAATTGCAGCATTCCAAAGTGCGATATCGCAGAGTGCCTTGGAATTAAAAATAATTCCAATCATGTACATCACTGCAAAGTACCATAAAAATCCCAACGACGGCTGATTGATCAAACTGACTGCAGGCGCCGTATAAAGATCATCCTCTTTTTCCTGTCTTGCGAGCCTTAAACGCTCCTGAAAGCGAAACAATGCAACAAACAGGCTCTCTGCTGTCATCACAATCGGGTAAAGTGTTCCGCTGCCGCTAAAAAACAGCCTTATCACGCCCCATACTGCCACAGTCACCGCAAGACAGGAAAGCACATAAATCCCTAAATTTTTCAGGCGGCGCACTGCGATTTCCGTTACCACAATTGGAATAAAAATCAGTACACATTTCAAATAAAGCATTCCTTCGCCGTCCGCGTCCCGAAACTCTGCAAGCGCATATAAAAGCGGTAGCACAAGCATTGCAATCAATGTGGCATGAAGATAAGTCAGCATTTTCATACGCGCTCCACCTCCCTGACCAGCACACGCATACCGTTTGACAGCGATTCTCTTGTTTTCTCAAACTGCTGCTCCCCACGGTAAACCGTTTCAATGACAAGAACGGCATAATCCTTTGCTTTTTCCGTTAAGATATCACAAAGCGTTTCATCAAGATTTTTTGTAATCACGACAAAAAGCGTATCGTCCGTCAGTTTTTTCTGCATTTCTTTCTTCCCTGCGAGAAGTTCCAAAAATGAGGTCGTCCCTTTCGCAGCATCATATTCTGCAAGTGTGCGCTCAAGTCCAACCAAAACACTCTTTTTGTTTGTCGGCAAAATCCATTCTCCGCCATCTGCACCGTTAAACGCAAAGCCTGTTTCGATGCTCTGTCTTAACAGCTTCCTTGCAAGTGTTGCCGCAACGGCAATGTTCTCCTCAACAAGCGCTTCCTGTTTTAAAATCCCCGTGTCCGCAACATCCAGAAAAATCATCGCCTTTTGCGACTGCACGGAATCAAAGGTATTGACCATAAGTTCTCCCGTTTTCGCACTCGCCTTCCAATTGATCGCTTTCATCGGATCGTCTGTCGTATAACCGCGGATTGTACGGAAGGCAAACGGATCTTCATACCGCCTTTTTGCGCCTTGCAGCGTGCCGAGCATCCGCTCGCAAACGGTCATAATTTCTGACACATCTGTCATTTTTGCATAGACATAAATCGACGCGTCTGTTTCAATTCCGACACTGTAGCTTTTTTTGTATAAAAGCGTGTGTGTCGTGAGATCGGCGTCACTTACTGCGTAATGTCCTCGTCTTTTGCAGTCTACCACGATCTCTCTTGTAATCCGCTGTCTGCCAAGCACTGCGAAAACATCTCTTTTGTATATGTAATCACTGACACTTGCATTTTCGGTATCGGTAAAATCCAACTCTTTTTTGGTGTGAAATCCCACCTCTAAAACAGGCAGCGGCGTTCGTTTCCTATTCTCAATTACCTCGTAAAGCTTTGTCTGCCCGCCCGCATAGAGC
>JAAVAF010000046.1 GCA_014804225.1 Lachnospiraceae bacterium | reverse complement strand
ATCCGTCCCCGTCAATCAAGACATTCGGCGAAATGCCACGCATATAGTTGAGCACGCCCTCCGCCTCCTCACCCGCAAGAAGTCTTGTACGACAGTTTTCATGCCTGCAGGGAAGAAACCGCATGCGCTCTATCCCCTCACGGTCAAATGTCGCTTCAACCAAACATGTATTCTGCGCCTTTGAGTTAAACCAAAAATTTCCGAGACTATACACCACCGGAACCCCCTCAACTACATCAATCTTTTGCAGACAATGCGGGTGGTCTCCTATAATCAAATCCACGCCCGCCTTAGCATAAACTGCCGACTGATCCTGCTGCAGCCAATCAATCTCCTCCTGGCTCTCCGTCCCCCAGTGAATATAAAGAATCACAAAGTCACTGTTTTCTTTGGCCTGTTCAATCACCCTTAAAAGTGCTGACGGATCAAGGCATCTTAACACGCCGGCGCTTGTTGCCGTCGCCTCCTTTGTATCGGGATTTGCATTTCTCTCGATCTGCGTTGCGCTCACAATTGCAATTTTCATACCATTTGCAATCACATAGACTGGCTGCATCGCTTCATCAAGGTTTCTTCCCGCGCCCACATAAGGAATTTCTGCCGCATCAAGCACATCAAATGTATCCAGCAGCGCATCATTTCCATAATCATACGCATGATTGTTGGCAAGAGACACTATATCAACACCCATCTGTTCAAAAACCGCAACATGCTTTGGATTTGCCCGGACGGTAAACTGTTTCCCCTCCGTGGGCGTCCCCCTCTCCGAAAACGAAAATTCATTATTAATCATAAAAATATCCGCCGCACGCATTTGCTCTAACAGCCCAGACAAAAAGGTATCCTCAACGCTACCGCCCCTTGCAACATATTGATACATAATCGTATACGACTCGTCAAAAAGAATATCCCCTGCAAACGCAAATGTCACCCTATCCGGCTCTGCGCACTCCGCAAGCAGCACTTTTTGCCCCAAAGAAACTGCCTCTTCATAAAGCGCAAGGTCGCTTTCCGTATCAGTCGATGTCATTGAATCCTTCGACATTTCCTGCGTTTGAACTTCCGTTTCCGATACAAGCGGCTCATCCTGTTTTGATGCGACGCCAAAATCAAACGGAATTTCCACAACCGCGCTGCCGTTGGGAGTGTCCGCGGCGCCCCTTAATTTTTCCATATAAATCAGCATCGCCGCCATGCCGATTATAACAACCACTAACGTAACCGTTATAAAAAGCCCAAATCTTCTTTTCATAATCCCTCTTATGATAAACCTTCTTATGATAAACCTTCTTATGATAAACCAAAATGCAAGCCTTACGACTTGCATTTTGGTATCTATCTCTCTTCTATTTCTTTTTCATGATTAGAACTTCGCAACACTAACCTTTACTCCGGGTCCCATTGTAGATGCCAGTGTAATGCTCTTTAAGAACTGTCCCTTAAGGGTTGAAGGTCTTGCCTTCACAATTGCATCTAAGAGGGCATTTACATTCTGTAAAAGCTGCTCCTCAGAAAACGATGTCTTTCCAATCGGGCAGTGAATGATGTTTGTCTTGTCAAGTCTGTACTCAATCTTACCAGCCTTGATATCGTTGATTGCCTTTGTAACATCCATTGTTACAGTACCAGCCTTGGGGTTTGGCATTAAGCCCTTAGGACCCAAAACTTTACCAAGACGACCAACAACACCCATCATATCCGGTGTTGCTACAACAACATCGAAATCTAACCAACCGTCATTCTGAATCTTCGGAATCAGCTCATCGCCGCCAACATAGTCAGCGCCTGCTGCCTCTGCCTCGTTTACCTTATCACCTTTTGCAAATACCAAAACTTTAACTGTTTTACCTGTTCCGTTCGGAAGTACAACAGCGCCTCTGATCTGCTGATCTGCATGACGTCCGTCGCAGCCGGTTCTGATGTGAACCTCCACGGTCTCATCAAACTTTGCGTTTGCTGTCTTTTTCGCCAATGCAACAGCCTCGTCCAACTCATAAAAGTTCGCGCGGTCTACTAACTTCGCGGCTTCCTGATATTTCTTACCATGCTTCATTCTTTTATCCTCCCGCTTAATCTACTACTTCGATACCCATTGATCTTGCTGTACCTGCGATCATGCTCATAGCAGCCTCAAGGCTAGCCGCATTTAAGTCAGGCATCTTTAACTCAGCAATCTCTTGTACCTTTGCCTTCGAAATCTTAGCAACCTTTGTCTTGTTCGGTGTTGCCGATGCAGTTTTTAAGTTACAAGCCTTCTTTAATAAAACTGCTGCAGGCGGAGTCTTTGTGATAAAGCTAAAGCTTCTATCTGCATATACTGTGATAACAACAGGGATAATCAGATCTCCCTGATCTGCTGTCTTTGCATTAAACTGCTTTGTGAATTCTACAATGTTCACACCATGCTGTCCAAGTGCAGGACCAACTGGTGGAGCCGGTGTTGCTTTGCCGGCAGGAATTTGTAATTTAATATATCCTTCTACTTTCTTTGCCATTTTGGCACCTCCTATTTTATTCTCAGTTTATAGCCCAACGTTTACAAACTGTTTTGTGGTTACTTGGGCGGATAACCCTCCCACGTGGAACAAAAGTCCATTTGCCATTCTAATACAAAATCTTGATTATGTCAAGACAAGAATGCCATTATTAGCATTCTTGTAAACGAAACTTAGATTTTCTTAGGCGGCGTCTTTTACCGTCTTAGAAAATCTTTTCGTTTTTTAATCCCACATCTTTCTGACATCCGAAAAATTAATCTCAACCGGTGTCTCGCGGCCGAACATTTCAACCATAATGGTCAACGTCTTTCTTGCCGCATCAATCTTCTGCACGGTACCGACCGTATCTTTCCAAACACCCGCGGTAACGTTGATCACGTCCCCTTCAGAAAATGCAACATTGACCTCATGTCCGAAATCAAGCGCTGCAAGCTCTGCTTCCGTGAGCGGCACGGGCTTGCTTCCCGGCCCTACAAAACCGGTAACGCCTCTTGTGTTGCGCACCACATACCACGCATCGTTATTGTCAGCATCCATGTGAAGAAGCACATAACCGGGGAAAAGCTTTTTCTGCGAGCTCTTCTCCACGCCGTCTTTGAGTTCTGTCACATCCTGCAGCGGCACACGCACCTCGAGGATTTCATTTTCAAGGTGTCTGTTTTCAATCGCCTTTTCAATATTTGCTTTTACTTTGTTTTCATAGCCTGAATAAGTATGAACAACATACCAGCCCATTCCCAAGCCGCTCTTATTGTCGCTCAAAGCAACTTTGCTGTGTACCTCTCCGTCATCCTCCGGTTCCTCGACAACAGGTTTCTTCGCCTTTGCAACGGTTTCCTCAACCTTCTCCTCGTCTTCCTTTGGTCTTTCCGGCATTTTGGGTGACGCCTGAAGCCATTCCTTTGTTTCGGGGGTAATCAGCTTTTTGGCTACCGCCTTGGTTTCCTTCTTTTTTTCCATACTATTCAACCTCACTATTACATTCCGATGCTTGTCAGGAAATCAACACCAAATAAGATAATCGTATCCAAAAAGGTAATGATCAGTCCTAACACAACAGAAACACAAAGTACTGCCACGGATTCTTTTACGGTCTCCGTCTTATCCGGCCATGAAATTTTGTTGAATTCGGTCTTAATGCCTTTCCAGAAGCTGTCTTTTTTCGCTTCTTTCTTAGCTGTGTCTGCCATAGTCTGCCTCCTATGCTCTTAAAATCAACTACTTTGTTTCCTTGTGTAATGTGTGAGTTCTGCAAAATCTACAATACTTTTTGATTTCCATTCTATCAGGATGGTTCTTCTTTTCTTTTGTGGTATTGTAGTTGCGCTGCTTGCACTCCGTACAAGCCAGTGTAATCTTTGTACGCATAATTCCACCTCCGTCAGCGTTCTAATCCATATTCTATTCTAATCATACAAACCGCATCCACGCTTTTTGTGCCTTTTAAAGCATAAAAAAAAGACCTCAGACACGTTTTGCTTTACAAGCATACCACATGTCTCCCCTCACGTCAACTGTTTTTTCCCTTTTTTCAGCGAAAAAATACGAGAAACACTTGATTTTTCCTTTGTTTCGTGGTATTTTATTAACAGATAGGTATATTCTGTAAAAGTTGTCAGAATATTCTGTCAGTTTTATTTTTTTATCATTTTATAAAAATTAAGTATTATATTTATTATATCATCAGACGATATACAATATTAGGAAAGGAGGAGCACATATGGCGGTTTCATTTACCACTTTACAAATGTATGATCAATATCTGACAACATACCGCAGCCGCGATAATAAATATAACGGCAGCAATAGAAAAGTAAACAAGCGCAGTACCCGTTATGACACACATGATCAGAGCGAGCTGCAAAATGTATATAGCGCTATTCAGTGGAAAAACCGTTTTGCTCCGCTTTATCTGAATGAGCCTTCTCCGAAATCAATTGCGTTTGCAGTTCATTTAAAGGAAAGTGCTCAAAATCTGAAGCAGACAATTACTTCGCTTAGCGGTGATGACAATGACTTATTTGCGATGAAAACAGCTTACAGCGACAACGAAGATCTTGCGACGGTAGAGTACATGCCTGAAAAATCGGGCGGAAATGTTCCGTCTAATTTCACCCTTGAGGTAGAAAATTTTGCATCGCCTCAGATTAACACTGGAAAATATGTTGAAACCGATCAGGCAACAACTTTGACGCCTGACAGTTACTCTTTTGATATTCTTACAAATAAGTTGCATTACGAATTGCAGTTTAGCGTCAACGAGGGAGAGACAAACGGTGAGCTTCAAAAGAAACTTGCACGCCTGATCAACAATTCCGATATCGGTGTATCTGCAAAGGTTCTCGAGGACGGCGAACGCTCCGCACTTGAGATCACTTCTGATGCATACGGACTTCCGTTCCAGAGTGCAAGGCACTTTACAATCAATGACGACAATACGAGCTACAAAAACGGTGTTGTTGATTATCTGGGACTCAATGATACGATTCAGGAAGCATCGAATGCGATATACAGTATTGACGGAAACGAGGAGTCTTCCTATTATAATTCTTTTGATGTGTATGATGCATATCATGTGACACTGCACCCTGAAAACAAAGCGGGAACAGCAAATGTCGGATTGTTTGCAGACGCAGAATCGCTCTCTTACAATATCGAAACATTTGTTGACGGTTACAATCAATTCTTAAACGGTGTTCTTGCAGATGCCAAGACGGAGCCTGATGCGACTGCCGCTCCGTCTGATGAAGATCTTTCTCTTACAAGACTTTTGTCAAAGGATATGACAAAGTTCCTTGATCTTCATAAGACAAACCTTGAGAAATATGGCATCATGGTAAATGATGATGCAAGTCTTGACTATAAAAAGACAGACCTTATCGCAGATCCCAATGCTCTACAAGGCTTTGGAAACCATATTATGCGAAAGCTGACCTCGATATCTCTTGACCCTATGGAATACATCGATAGAAGGATTTGCGCGTACCCCAACCCGTTCACAAACTACATTAACCCTTATATGACAAGTATTTATACGGGAATGCTCTTTAATGCATATACATAGCGTCGCTCGGCAGCGACGCATTAAGAGAACCGGACTATATTGACATATAGTCCGGTTCTCCTTAAATGATATACATTGTCGCAAGCAAGTCAATCGACTTGCTTTTTTGTTTATTCTTCCTCTAACGGCAGCTCAGCAGGACGCCAGTTCCTTGCCATACGCTCATACTCCGCTGCTTTCTCGGTAAGTCTGGCATGCTCCACTTCATAGTCTTTTTCCGGAAGCGCTCTTAATTTCGGTGATTTTGCAAGTTTCCGACAGCTATGTGCAAGCGCCATGAATGCGAATGTTCCACTGCTTGCAATATCAATCTCACTCTCGCAGTCAAATGCCGCTCTGCTAAACCAGATCGATGCTTCCTCAAAATCCTCCTTTTTCATAAAGTAGTACCCAAGCTCCATGCACATCTCTGCGGAAGGCACGGTTGCTTCCTCGCTTAACGAGATTTTTAGCATATTTACGGGATCGTCGATTTGTCGATAAATTTTTAACAATACGGCAATCATCTGGCGACACAAAAGCACGTTCTCTCTCTGCTGTCTGTCCGCATATGCCTTTTCGAGAAATCCCTTTGCATGCTCAAGCTCCTTTTCCTCTCCCGCTTTATACAACTCGCGCAGATACATCCCAAGCAGTCTGTCGGAAAGTACTCCTTTCTCCTCAATGACTTTTTCAAACACCTCAAAATCCCTATTGCTGTGATTTCCCTCGGGACGGTGAAGCACCTCGATATCACTGTCAAACACAATGGGCGAAGTATTGACCGTTTCGTGTATCGGTTCGATCCATGTAAACTCGCGCAAACGTTTAAAAAGCTTGGGACGCCTGTCACGAACAAAATTTTCCGTCGGGTGATTAATCTGCTCCGTCACATAAATCACCTGCACAATTTCCACCTCCGGAAGCAGTACACGCTTTAACGTTTTTAGCTTTGTACGATTCTCCTCATCAAGCACTTCGTCGGCATCTGCGGAATAAATATAATCCCCCGTTGCTTTCGAGAACGCGAAATTTCTTGCTGCAGCAAAATCATCATGCCACACATAGTCATAGACATACGGCGTATAGGACTGTGCAATTTCTTTTGTATCATCCTCAGACCCCGTGTCCACAATAATAATTTCGTCCATAATATCCTTTAAGGAATCCAGACAATTCCGCAAAATTTTTGCTTCATTTTTCACAATCATGCATAAGCTGAATTTCATATGACCTTCAAACCTTTCC
Organism: Lachnospiraceae bacterium; assembly: GCA_014804225.1. GTDB lineage: Bacteria > Bacillota > Clostridia > Lachnospirales > Lachnospiraceae > COE1. The sequence goes on along the minus strand of JAAVAF010000046.1, from coordinate 13,676 downwards.
TGAACCATAAAACTCTTTTTTCATGGTATTTGTTTTCATTATAACAGGCTTTACATAACAACTCAATCTAATATTTATTGAAAATTTAGGAAACATTTTACAATGTTTGTACAATTCCTGTATCATTCCGTTTTCATTTATGCTAAAATAACCATAGGTTTATGAAAGCAAAAAGGGAAGAAACGGAGAAATTGTATGTCGCTTGGAATTGTTATCTCAAATCATAATATGGGTCATAAAACTGTGGAATGCATTACTTCCGTTCTTCATTCCGATTGGAAAGACCTTGGGATTTTTGTTGTTGACATGGCATCCTCGGATGACTCCGTGTCTATTCTGACAGCGCATTTTAAAGATCAAATCACGCTCATACAGTGCCCAAACGATTTAGGCAGCTGCGGCGGACTCAATATCGGTATCGGACAGGCTCTTGCGGCGGGCTGCGATTATATCTGCTGTCTTGGTGAAGCAATTACCATGGAAACAGATGCGCTCAGCAATATGATGCGCTTTATGGAATCCAATCCAAACGTTGGCATCGTGGGCGCAAAAGTCTACCACAAGCACATGCCACATTACATACAACAATTCGGCATCTCCATTGACTTTAAAAACTTTCGGGCACACACGCTCTACGCCGACCATGTCGATGATGATACAATACCAAACGTTGTTTACTGCGATGCGGTCAGTGCCTGCGCGATGCTTGTATCTGCCGCCGCTATTAAAAAGGTCGGTCTTATGCCGGAGGACAATTTTCTTTACTGGGACGATACCGAATGGGGCTTTAATATGAAGCAGGCAGGCTATGAAATCGTAGCGCTTGCAGACGCAAAAATGTATCACTCGGCAAGCCCGATCAGGCGATGCGACAATACGAAAGTCAATTATTATTTGACACGCAACTGTCTGAATTTCTTTATGAAATATACACGCCCCGAAAAATGCATGAAAATGAGCATTGTGCTTCTGCGCTCTATTTTCGAAGCGTTTTATCTGCACCGCATGGGACAAGCACATAATATGGCACAATCCGACCTTGCTGCGATGAACGATGCCATTTACGGACTGCGCGGCATGGCGTCCGCAAGCCGCATCTTGGAAAACGACGAAAACGGCTTAGGATTTGTCAACTTTTTTGAGGAACAGGAATCAGTCTATATGGAGGACAACGATCCCTTTTTGGAACAGGTGATTCGACAGATTAATCCAAACATTCTTTTTTTACAGCTTCCTAGTCCAAATGTGACAACCATTGTGCGCTGTCAGTCAATCCTCGGAATCAAAGACTTTCATTACAAACTCGAGTTCAGCGATAACGTTGTCTACATTGATAAAAATTACCGCATGCTCGCAACACGCGAAGATGCAAAGCTTGTGAAAAACTACGAAGCAAGCTTACAGTTATTTTTATATGCGATGCAGCCCGCTATTCTTCGCAGAATCAGCGAAACGCGCGGGATTGAATTTTAAATTTTTCATCAAAAAAGGTTTTGCCATCACGCAAAACCTTTTTCTTTTGAGTAGCATAACCTGAATCTATCCTAATAATGCTAATACACCGTCATTTGACTGATTAGCTTGTGAGAGCATTGACTCTCCTGCCTGACTTAAAATATTTGCGTTAGAATACTTCACCATTTCTTCTGCCATATCCGCATCACGAATCTGACTTTCCGAAGCAGTTGTATTCTCCACTACGTTGCCAAGATTTTTAGCAGTATGCTCTAACCTGTTTTGTGCCGCGCCAAGCGATGCTCTCTGCGAAGCAATCTTTTCAATTGCCGCGCTGATTGTATCAACTGCTCCCGCCGCGTTCGTACCGTCCGCACCGTCAACTTTTAAACCATTAATCCCAAGACTTTTGGAATTCATCGGCTCGATATCCACGTCAATGCGGTTCTGGGATGTCCCATCCGCACCCACATGAAAGCTGACCTTCAACGCATTCGTTTTATCGTTAAATGCACTGATCCGTGGCTCAGGTGTATTAATCTGAAACAAGTCAACTTCTTTCCCAAGCGCGTCATAAACGGCGCGTGCTTCCGAACGTCCCTTCGGCTCCAGGCTTCCGCCCGCATCTTCTGCCGCCGTAAAATACTTTCCGAGCGCATTTGCCGGTATTGAATTTCCGTCGACATCATACAGCGAAAACAGTTCGCCTTTACTCTCGGCAGCGGAAAGATTATGCGCCGTCAGTGTTCCGTTATAACCGCTTTCTACATCATCCTCAACAGATAAATCAATCTCAGCAACCAAAACACCCGCCTGATTGGTAATCTTGAATTTGTTATCCTCACCAGTGGAAATCACTGTATAATTTGCCTTCGCCTCACTTCCGTTCAGCTCCATCGCAAACTGCATTTCCCCATTCGCATCGTCATACGTCGAAATCGAAAGTCCCTGACTTGCCATTAACTTCGCGAGCTCATTTTGTTCCGCTGTCGGAACGCCCGTATGAAAGGCAACATTCGCCTGAATCCCCACAAGCGGACTTACCGCCATAGTCACTTCGGCAGGCTTCGTCACGGCACCCATCTGATATGAGAAACTAAAATCTTTTTCTCCCTTATTATCTCCTCTTAACAAATATGTCCTGTTAAACTTCGTACTCTCCGCAATGCGATCAATCTCCTGCGTGATCTGATCTAGTTCCTCCTGCATATAAGAGCGATCTGTTTCCGAGTTTACGCCATTCGCAGCATCAATTGATATTTCACTCATTCTCTGCAGCATGTCCAACACTTCAACAAGCGCGCCTTCCGCAACTTGAACCGCGCTGATTCCATCCTCAACATTTTCTCCCGCCTGTGTCAATCCGCGAATCTGCTTACGCATCTTTTCTGATATTGACAATCCGGCAGCATCATCTGCCGAACGATTAATTTTATATCCTGAAATCAGCTTCTCGGTTGTCTTCGCCGCTCGCTTTTTTGAAGTCCGAAACATCCTGTTTGCATTCAATGCCTGTATATTTTGTTGCACTATCATAGTTATACCTCCATGTATAAACAACGGATGCCAGGCTTTGCCAGACATCCTTATGTTCAATCAAACGCCGACCCGCTCTGCGAGCCGCCTTATTGAATCGAATCCATTCGTTTCTAATCCAGTTTATCTACCCATATTCAGTTGTCACTTCGGGACACGCATAACCGCGTTCCCTTACAAAACAAGTACTACACCATTATATATATCGGCAAATTCTGACAATTCTTTATACTCCAAGGAGGATTCAGGAAGATTTTCACAATTTTCTATACAACAAAAAAACAGGGACTCCATAACTGGAATCCCTGTTTTATTAACATTTTTTAACCGGTTTAGACCTCTAATCTATAGGGATTAGCCTAAGAAAATCTTACTAACCTAAGATTGAAAGTACGCCCTGGTTAGACTGGTTAGCCTGTGCAAGCATAGACTGACCTGCCTGTGAAAGGATATTAGCGTTAGAGAACTTAACCATCTCTGTAGCCATATCTGTATCACGGATTGCTGACTCAGCGCTTGTTGTATTCTCAACGATGTTATCCAAGTTCTTGATTGTATGCTCTAATCTGTTCTGAACAGCACCGAGAGCAGATCTCTGTGTAGAAACCTTCTTGATTGCTGCAGCGATTGTCTCGATTGCATCTGTAGCCTTTGTTCCGTCTGATCCGTTAACCTTCAGACCATTGACACCAAGGCTCTTAGAGTTCATAGCGTCGATGTTGATGTTAATCTTGTTATTAGCTGTTCCGTCAGCACCTACATGGAAGCTCATCTTCAATGTAGCTGTCTGATCCTTAACTGCTGATACCATATTTTTATCTGCAACGCTTACTGCTGAAATCTCTTTTCCAAGAACGTCATAAATCTTAGGAACACCAGAGTTTGCTGAGATTGAAGTTGCTGCACCACCCGGAGCAACAGTTGTACCTTCTTTTTCACCAGCTGTGAAATACTGGCTCAACTTGTTAGCTGAGATTGCATTTCCGTCCTTATCGTATACAGAATATACATCACCCTTAGCATAAGCTGCTGATACAGAGTAAGCTGTAACGATCTGTGACTTTCCTGCTGTCAATCCAGCTTGTGCTACTGTCTGACCTGCTGTGTTAGATGTACCAGTTGTTACTGTTACTGTAGCAACAGTCGCACCGTTTGCGTTCTTGATTACGAAATGACCGATTGCAGCACTTACTGTTACAACCTTGTAGTTAGATTTTGCATCGCTGCCGTTCAACTCAAGTGAGTAAACAGCCTGACCTGATACAGTTGCTGTAGAAATTGTGAAGCCCTGATCTCTGATTGCTTTTGCAAGGTTGTTAGAGTCACTTGATGAAACCTTTGAACTGCACTCAGCAAATGAAATCGTTACTGACATTCCGTGAGCTGTATCCTCAGCTTTTGTCATCTTAGCCGTTGCGATTGTAGCTGTCTTAGCATCAACTGCCTTATAGGTATATGTATAACCCATAGCGTCAGCATTCTTTGTGTCACCCTTTAAGAGATATGTCTCATTGAACTTTGTTGTCTCAGCAACACGGTCGATTTCCTGTGTCAGCTGATCAATTTCGTCCTGGATGTAAGAACGATCGTCTTCTGAGTTTGTGCCGTTAGCTGCCTGAACTGCCAACTCATTCATTCTCTGAAGCATGTCATGAACTTCTGTCAAAGCACCTTCTGCTGTCTGTACAGAGCTGATGCCGTCTTCAGCGTTTGCAGATGCCTGAGTCAAACCTCTGATCTGCTTTCTCATCTTTTCGGAAATCGCAAGACCTGCTGCATTGTCTGCTGCACGGTTAATCTGATAACCTGAAGATAACTTCTCTGTAGAAGTTGAAACTGCCTTTGCTGTGATGCCTAACATTCTGTTAGAGTTCATTGCCGATAAATTGTGCTGTACTACCATAGTATTACCTCCATGTAATCTGCATTTGGATTCACTACAATCCGCCTGCGTGATGTGGGCATATCCGTTGCCCGTTTTTATGATTCCATATTTAGTTGTAATATCATTCAGTGTTTTGCTGCATTCTGAATGATTGTCTATAATAATCCGCAGACCTCCTTAGCCATTGGCGCCTCTCACAGCTTTAGATGCCCACGGTTATTAACAGTTATTAAAAAGATTAGTCAAACCAATCTCTGTCTGCGGCAGTTTCCTGTTCCATCGCACGCTTCTCAATCGCTTTTCCTCGTGCAATATTGATTTCCTTCGGAGCATCAATCATAATTTTTAATGATCTGTCATTACTCCCGAGAAAGGTAAGTCTTACGTCTTTACCAATCATAAGGTACTCATTTTTTGTAACGGATAATCGAAGCATCGCACTACCTCCTTGCAGTATCTGCCTGACTGAAATTTCATTCTGCCGTTTTTCGCAAAATGTAACACTTTTTATAAAATGTTGCATTTTATTAACAATTTTTTGCAAAAAGACCTTCTATGGTCTGTCAATCCTTGAACTGCTGTCACATTTTGACTATGCTGAATGAAAAAATGGGAGGATTTTATGAGTACTACAATACCAATTAAAGATAAGAAAATGCTGAAAGAATTTAAGAATTATTATCTGAAAAAGAACAATTACAGAAATTATGCGCTGATTGTCATCGGTTTAAATACTGCACTGCGAATCAGCGATATCCTATCCCTGAAATGGTCGGATGTGTACAATTTTTCTACCAATCGTTTCAAGACACATATCGAACTGCATGAGCAAAAAACAGGAAAATACAGCGCGATTGCGCTGAACAATGCCGCGACAAATGCCCTGTCACAATTGATGGAACATCTGCCCCTCTCCATGTTTTCTGGTCAGAACTACATCTTTGCAAGCCAGAAAACACAGAATCAGCCAATCGGGCGGATACAGGCATACCGAATTATCAAAAAAGCTGCCTTAGAAACAGGACTTGAAGAACACATCAGCTGTCATTCCTTGCGAAAAACCTTCGGTTACTTTGCCTATCAATCGGGCACTGACTCGATTATGCTTATGGAAATCTACAATCATTCCTCGTTTCTCGTCACGCAGCGGTATCTCGGAATTCGTCAGGACGAGCGCGACGCAGTATTTCTACAGGTCAATCTTTAATCCGTACATGGCCGCAAATTTACATCACAAAATAAAATAAAAAAAGTGCTAAAGTATTTTTAAATTGTTCCGATATATAAGTTGTAAGAACAAATTGAACGCAAAAATGCAACATTTTATAAAAAATGTTGCATTTTTATTTTGTCCATATTCTTATGGTTTATACAATTTACTGCCCTAGCACTTCCTTACTCTCCGCCTCTTCAAAACTCTCATACCCGTAAAACTTAATCGTATTTTCCATAATTTCCCTTGTCACGCTTTTCCCGCTTTTCGCGTACTCGACAATGTATCTTCCGTACATCTCGAGCATTTTATCGGAATAGGTGCCAAGCTCGCCGCGCAGATACGTTTCATAGGAGGTGTCGTCGGGTAAATCTTCCGCAGTATGGATTGTGCGGGCGTTCCCTGCAAGTTTGGGATACTCCGCAGCAAACTCCTCCATCCATTTTACCTGTAATGCAATAATCTCCTCCATAATTTGGCGTTTTTCCGCCGCAATCTCGGGAAGACGGTCTGCGAACTGCTCATACTCCTCAGGTGCCGTTGACGCCATCATGCGCGCATACTTTTCCTCAATCATGTTTCTGCCGTTTGCATAATTTGTCTTAAACTCATACAGATATTGCAGCAGCATATCCTCGTCCCACGTCATGTACTGACTCATACGCATCACTTTAAAAGTCGGCCAGTTGTTCTGGCAGCTTGCACGGCCGCCTTCGTTTTGTACTTTATCAAACGCCTCAAACTCTGCCTTGGCAATTGCGAGGGAAAGCGCTGTGATAACCGGTGTGTTTGCCACAACTGCTGTCAGAAGCGCGTCGCTTTTTGCGGTAAGCTCCGCTGTATTGGCATCAAGATATAGCTGAGCATCTCCGACGATGTTCTGACGCTCCAATTCATTTGCAAAAATGACTGCAAGCGACTCGATTGCGATTGTAAGCTCTGTCTCCTGTTTCTTTCTGGCACTCATCAGGCTGATTTCCTCAACAAGCTGCGGTACACTCTTGCAGGACTGCATCCCCTCCTCGTCGATTACCATATCAGGATTGTCAGGTAGTGCCTTAAACAACCATTTGTCATGCGGCGCGTATTTTCTGTTTAGCAGATAATACAGCTTCATCGCCTGTTTTACGCACTCTGCCTTTGCAAGCTCCGCCGCCACAAGCTGTCCACGGTTTCTCATACGCGGCAGATTGTACTGACCGTTCTGTGAAAAAAGTGCACACGCCTGTGCTATTTTGCGATACCAGACAGCTTTCGGATAGTATTGCATCAACAATTCTCTATAGGAGGTAAAGATTCCCTCATCATCTCGAAAAACTGCGCCGTTTACCGCTGCCGCAAGCGCATAATCGTTCACCGCAAGCCAGCTCTTGATCTGCGGCATTCCGGTTTCCCCGCTTTTGAGTGCTCCAATCAAATCAAAACCAAGCGTATTCTTATAAAAGTCCTCAATGACCATAACGCCCGCTCTGTCCTTACCGTGGAATGTTTCGATGCGCTTTATGCTCATAAATTCGTTTGGCAGTTGCTCATACGCTTCCTGAAGTGCACTGCCGATTTTGTCATAAACTTCCTTGGTAACCCACATGATAAAACGTGGACCAAAGTCGTGGTCTATTGACTGTTTATCATCAAATCCAAAGCAGTCGGAGCCTTTTCCCACAAGTCCTACTGCAATTTGCGACTCATACTCGGGAAACATTTCCGAAATCATAGGTTTACCATACTTCTCATAATAGATGCGGCAAAGCTCTAAGCCCATGATACCTGGCGTCAAATCTTCGTAAGTCTCGTCTAACTCTTCTGTCTCGCCCTCAGCCTCACTTAGCGTGCTCTCTTCCTTACGCTCATCGCTGTCATCTTGCGCTTCTATCATTTCATCAGCAGCCGTATCTTCTGCTGCCTTATCCTCATTGTCTGTACCTGCATGTTCCGCATTGTCAGAAGCAATTTCTCCCTCCGAAATATCCGTTTCCTCCGGATGAGGCGTTTCCTCCGAATGAGGCGTTTCCTCCGAATGAGGCGTTTCCTCCTGTAGCGTTTCCTCCATCGAAAGATCGGTCTCCGGCATGTTCGGTTCTTCCTCTGCCGAATTATCCATTTCCGCCATATACGGCGTTTCGTCCGTCGAAATATTCATCTCCGGCATGTTTGGCTCTTCCTCTGCAATAGCATCGTCATACACCGCTTCTGCCTCTGTGATCACATCATCGGACTCCAAAACCTCCTCGTCCTGTGCAGACGCCTCACTAGCAACGTCCTCCTCAACTTCAAACGCAATCTCCTCCATGACCTCCGTTATCATAGCATCAACTGCCTTATCCTCATCATATGCATCCTTAGGCGCCTCTTCGCTATCTTTATTTTGTGCTGCACCCGCATCATTTCCGCCAAACGGCATCTCTTCCTGATGCGGCTCCTTATTGATGTGCTGCTTTTGCAGCTTCTCCTTTGCAGCCGCCTTAATATCGGCAAATGCCTGACTGATATTAAATTTGCTCACACCGTCTGCCGGACTTACCGGTTCCTTTTTCTTCATGTCGTTCTCCTCCTCAGAAACTGCCGCTGTCTGTGTCTGCGCAATCTCTTCCTTTTCGCTGTTGTCTTTATCCTTTCCGGCCTTAATCACCGATGCCCAACCATCATTATCAATATCAATTCCAAGGATTCTGTCAATCTCATCATTGTCCGCCGGAGGGTCAGGGTCTTTTTCCTCCTTTTGTGTTTTGTCCGCTGCATACGCCGTTGGCGTCTCTGTTACCTCTGTTGGTATCTTAGCCGCCTCTGCGCTCATCTTTTCCCGAATAATTTCAATATTGTCGCTCAGCCTCTGATACTGAATGTTTTCAGCCCCCAAATACTTTGCAACACAGCTTCTGCTCTTCTCCATCGCATCAAGGGCGTTTAAATAATCCTTGTCCATATAGTAAAGGCTTCCGAGCGCGGACAGTGCCGCACTGTAATGCGCGTCATCAACGCCGATCTCCTCAAAGATCCGGATCGCCTCCTCCGCCCGCTCCTTTGCCTCACTGTCCTGACCAAGCTCAATACAGGTATTGGCAAGATTTGCCTGCGTGACAGCCACCTCAAACTGTGCGCCTTCTTTGCCCGTCACGATTGCAAGTGCATTTTCAAGCTGCTCCTTTGCAGCAGCAAAATCGCCCATCTCCTGGTAGAGCAGACTCATATTGTTGTATAATCCCGCAAAATACATATCATCCGCTTTCAGCTTCTCCATATAAATCGGACGCACCTGATTGTAAAAGCCAAGCGACTCCTCTAAGCGTCCCGCCGCACGATGCGCGTTTGCAATATTTAGCAGTGTCGTCGCATAGGGCATTGTACCTTGTAAGCCCATCTCCTGCATAAGCGCAATTGCTTTTTGACAGTTCTCAATCGACTTATCATAGCTGCCTGTTTCCCTATAAAACCCGATGCATTCATTATATAACGTAAGCTGTGCATTTTTGTCATTTTCTGCAAGCGCCTCGTCGATATGTGTTTCCAAAAACTGCGGCACTTCTCCGATACGCTCCTCTGAAAAAAGTTTATCCAACTCCATCATCACCTGATTGATGTTCATAACAATCCCTCAACACCTTTCCATCAACATTCCTATCAATTCTTTTTTATCAATATATCAACTGTATGCGCCCCCGCGCCGATTAAATCCGCACGCTCGCAGACGGACATCTGATACTGCACAAACGCCTCAAACTCTTCCTCGGAGAGTTGATTCAAAAACGGACGTATGTAATTTGCCGCACCGTCGGGCGAAATGATCTTGATTCGCTCTAACTCCTGTGCTTTATTCAACGCGTCAATCTCTTCGATGCGCATATAATCATAAAGCATCTCCGGGGCTGAGACGGTCTTAAAATCCTGTGTAAACTGTCCCTTCTGCATACACTCTAAAATATGACGTTCCTTGAAGCCATATGTGATTACACTGTATTCATTCATACAATACGCCACCAAAATAACGCCGCCTTTTTTGGTGACGCGCTTTGCCTCTCCAAGCGCCTTATTTTTATCTGCAAAACCAAATAAATGGTACATTGGTCCAAACAAAAGCGTCACGTCAAAGCTTTCGTCCTCTAACTTTTTTAAATTCAGGGCGTTTCCCTGTATCGCGCGCACAGAGCTTGCCTTTTTCTTTAATATCCCGAGGTTATACTTGACTAACTCAACCGCGGTCACATCATACCCCTCGTTTGCAAGCGCGACGCTGTATCTTCCCGTTCCCGCACCGATGTCCAAAAGCTTAATATTATGCAGGGCAGCCGCATCTTTTTGCCCCGCGGCTGCCCTGTCAAGATATTCGTGTATATACTTCATCGAAACGCGATACTCCACCTGACCGTGCCGCGAGTTTAATCGCTTTTCTTCATTAAATTTATTGTAATATTCCTCAAGCTTTGTCATGAATTATATCAGAACCTCCAGCTTTTTCTGCACCCAAGAGATTACTGGTCCCAAACAGAATGCCGACAGAATTGTCACGATACCAAAATCTCCTCCAAGTATCATGCCCATTATCATAAAAAATAAATCCCACAAAATCCGCACTGCCTTAAACGGAAGCTTTTTGATGTGGTCCGAAATAATGAATGGAAGCGCGTCAAACGGAGACGCCCCAAGTCCCGAACACATATAAGCCGCGGCGCCCAACATAAAAATCGCAAGCGCCGGCACTAAAAGTATGTATCTTGTTGCCGTATGCGCAAAAAAATCACTCGGCAGCACCACCGACCAAAGCCACTTGAAAAAATCGGAAATGTAACCCAAAAAGAACATATTACCAATCGTTCCGAAACCAATTCTGCTGATGTCATAGCGCAGTACAAAACACAACGTCACGATATGAAACAACACAAGGCATGTACCAAAACTGAGCGGAAGGAAATTGTTAATTCCCTGCGTAAAGCAAGAACAGGTATCCGTGCCAAGATTGATATCACGAAGCAAGGATAAGCCAAAACCCATCATGACCACACCGCCCATCATAAACACCATACGCTTTTTAAACTTTGGCGGACGTGCAAACCAATTCAGGTTTTTTACATTAAAACTCATAGAAGTTATGCTCCTCTACTTTTGGTTTTTCCAACACCGGTTTTTGCTCTTCTTCAAGCTGTGGCTTAATATGCGCATTGTCTGTACGAATCTCGATGATGGGACCACCCGTGCCGTTTATGTAATCACCCGTAATGGTAACTTCACCGATATTNTCGTCTTTTGGAATTTCATACATAATATCCAGCATGAATTCCTCNATAATCGCGCGCAGNGCTCTCGCTCCTGTTTCGCGNTCNTGTGCCTTTTTGGCAATTGCAGTAAGCGCACTGTCGTCAAAATTGAGNTTCACCTCGTCAAGCTCCAAGAGCTTTTGATACTGCTTNAAAATTGCGTTTTTCGGCTCTTTTAATATTTTNATATANCTTTCTTCACTNAGACCGTCCATCGGACAGATAATCGGCAGACGTCCGATAAANTCNGGGATCATNCCNAACTTCTTGATATCCTCAATCGTCACTTTCTTTAGAATATTNTCNTCCTTGTCAAAAGCNTCCTTTAACTGCGCATTAAAGCCAATCGANGANTGTTTTGTNAGTCTTTGCTTAATAATTTCCTCAAGGTCNGGAAATGCTCCGCCACAGATAAACAAAATATTTCTCGTATTAATCGTCGTAAGGGGCACCATCGCATTTTTACTATTTGCGCCCACGGGCACCTCGACATCCGCGCCCTCCAAAAGTTTTAACATTCCCTGCTGTACGGACTCTCCGCTTACATCACGCGAGGTCGTGTTTTTCTTTTTTGCAATTTTGTCAATCTCATCAATAAACACAATCCCCTGCTCTGCACGGTCAACGTCATTGTCGGCCGCCGCAAGCAGTTTGGAAATCACCGACTCGATATCGTCACCGATATAGCCCGCTTCCGTAAGAGAAGTCGCATCGGCAATTGCCAGCGGCACATCTAAAAGCCTTGCAAGTGTCTTGACCATATAAGTCTTTCCGCAGCCTGTCGGTCCAAGCAGTAAAATATTGGACTTTTCAATCTCAATATCGTCCATGGTACCTGTGGTCACACGCTTGTAATGATTGTAAACCGCTACCGATATCACCTTTTTGGCATAATCCTGTCCAACCACAAAATCGTCAAGCTGCGCCTTAATTTTATGCGGCGCAGGCAGATTATTGATGTTAAACACTGCCTCATCCTTGCCCTTTTCTTTTGCCTTTTTCTTTTTTAGCTTTTGGCGGTTTGGTATCCCGCCGTCGCCCTGCAAATCTGCAATATTAACAAAACTGATGTTTGGAATGCGTCTTTTATTGTTTTTACCGTCGTTATTGTCCTTGTCAAAGCCCATGTTGGTATAATTGAGCATTCCCTGATAATCAAACTGGCTGACCGTATCCATCGTCTTATGCATACAATCGGAGCACACGGAGATATGATTTGGAAGCTTGAACATTCTTCCCGTCTTACTCTCGGGACGTCTGCAGATAAAGCATACATCCTCGTAATCGTTCTCCTTATCCTCGTCATAATCATCGCTGCCTTCGTCCATATCGAGCATTTCCATATCCAAATCATCGAAATCGTCTTTCTTTTGGTCGTCCTTGCTTCCCATGCTTTCCTCCATTTAGATATACTAATCTTCCTTTTTACTTAGTCCGCGAATTCTTGACAACGAAAAGCGTAAGCTTTTTGTTGTATGCAAGTCTTTACACAATATTTGCAAAACGAACAAGTTCGTTTATGAAAATCGAAGATTTTCAGTCTTCTTTCAGGCCAAAGGTCACCCAAACCCGCATTTTCTCGTAGTCGCCGTCCTCTATACGCATAAACGTAAGCTCTGCATCTGTACCTGCCTCATAATAATCCAGAATATCTTGAAGCTTCGACATGGATGTTACCTTTTCGTCGTCAATCGCCGTGATAATATCGCCTTTCCTAAGCCCCGCATCAGCCGCCGCCGAATTCTTTAAAACACTCGAAACATACACGCCCTCCGGCATATCATACACGGATACTGCCTCGTCCGATACATCGCTTCCCGATATACCCAAAAAGGCACGTTTCTCCTCATCGACCTTTCTTTTTGTTTCTTTTTTCACAAGTTCATCTACAATCGGCTTTGCGGTGTTAATCGGAATCGCATATCCCATACCCTCAATCGCATAATCCGCTATTTTGCTGGAATTGATGCCGATAACCTCACCCTTTACGTTGAGCAGCGCACCGCCTGAATTGCCGGGATTGATCGCCGCGTCAGTCTGTATCAGACTGTCCAGAGTGATTTCCTCATCATCCGCAAAAATATCACAATTTAATGCACTGATCACGCCCGTTGTCACAGACTGACCATATCCAAGCGAATTTCCGATCGCAATCGCAGGTTCTCCAACATCGAGCGCGTCCGAATCGCCAAGCGCCGCAATCGCAATCTCCTCCAGCGTCGAATCGGGAATATCCTCCAAGAACACACTCACTACCGCCAAATCTTCCTCGGGTGCGACACCTTTTGTGTATGCCATAACCTCCAAGTCGTCGATAAACTTGATATACAGATCGTTT
>JAAVAF010000045.1 GCA_014804225.1 Lachnospiraceae bacterium | reverse complement strand
CCGTAAAATGCGGACAATATCCTCAAATGCTCCTGCACGTAATCATACTGCTCGTCCTCAAATACAGCGGGCGCCATATATTGATAAGCAATTCCTTCATATGCCAATATTGCAGGAGTCAGCCTCTTTTTCAAATCCATATGCGCTATCCGTTCAAAATTCTGCTCGGCGATCTTGTCATTGCATTTCCAAAGACGCTTTAATTCTTCCTGGGATTGTTTTTTTAGCCATTCAAGAATATCCGATGTCTGATCAAGAAACTCCGGCAATCCCAAAGGCGCCAAGCTGTCTAAATCAGCCGTCATTTTCTTGGCCGGCGATAATATAATCTTCATTACACTTCACCCGACATTTTCTCGGAGTCATCCGGTGTTTTTATTTCTGTTTTTAACATATTGTACCTTTCTAATTTTCTCAAATCCTGCCATTATTAGTCAGGAACACAGGCTCTCCAATCTTGTCACGAAACAATATCATATCGTGAGGGAGCATTTGCATTCATTGGGGGATTTGCACAATTTTACATGGACACAAGCTCTATATCAACGCCTACTTCCTTTGCCTTTTCTAATGCATGAAGAAAAACAGCCATAAAATCCTCTCCATCACTTGTCACAAAGTAATTTGATAAATCCGTAATATCTTCACTTATATTATTGCCCCAAGGAGATTGTTTCGATAAGTCTTTAATATCCCAAATTACTTTGTCAGGAGTAAATGCTTGCAATTCTTTTTTCATTGTATTCAATTCTTCTATCGCTATATCCACATCTTCCCAATTAATATTCCCTTGATATAATTCATTCATAATTACCGGAAAGCGACTTCCCCACTGGTTACCTTCTAAATGATAAGCCACCGTAGAAAAAAATGAATATAAAAAATCGCCATGTCCTATTTCATACCAATAAAATTGAACTTGAAACCCAACAGCCATATAATCCTCCTAACTCATCTGAAATCGTCACCACAGATAAACTTTATCTTGTATACTTTTTATAATAATCATCATTTTTATACGATTGCTCAATCTGATAAAACAAGTCAACATCCTCTTCTTCCGACCATACGTCAAATCCAATATATGGTGAAGTATGATATTGAATGCAGATATGATATTCATCAATGCAAAACTTTCTTAACTTGTCCATCTTTGTCAAACGGATATGTAAATCTTTCTTTAGTGGATATTCTCTTCCTTCATAATACATCATAGGTCCATTTTCTGTCGGATATAATGCGAAAAAAGTATCCTCATCTCTAAAATAAAGTCCTTGAAAATATGGAACTTGCCATTTTCCTTTATCAAATTTTTTCTCACCTGTCTTTATATTCAATAAACAACGCTCATAGATTTCTATATGAAATAATTCAAGGACATTTTCATTATTATCAGTATTTATATTCATAAACCTTGTATAACATTTCTTTAAAAAGCTCCCTATCCACATTCTAGTCTCCTCGATTTAATGTAACCGATCTTCAATTTTATTCTCAAGCATTCATTCCTTTATCGTTTACGAAAATTCTTTCCTCTATATTAATATTTCTTAAGAAAATCATTTGACTTCGATATATACATTTCCATAAGTTCGACTCTCCTATTGTCTAATTCAGAATTTCCAACCTGTACATCGAATTTGTAAAAAAATCTATCAGATATCTCGTTTTCTAATGATTTTAATTCCTCTTTATCCTCATGTTCTTTTAAAAAGGTAATCCATTCTCTTGCTTCACGTTCATTTTGGGCAAGAATATAATCTTTTTGTTCTTTTCTCATTATAACAATTGTTTCAATTAATGCATCCAAAATTTTTATCAATTCATTTCGTTGTTCTTTATCAATATTATTCATAATAATTCCTTTGTCGGAGCCAAATTGTTTAATTAGTCCACCTTTTATTCATTTACTTGTTCTATTGCCTTATTTATTTCCACGGCAAACTACATAGTTTCTTCTTTAATTTTTTCCTTGATTAATCTTCTAATCCTCGTATATTGATTATATAACTATATCTTTTTACATTAATCTCTTTTAAACTACTAACGTTCTAGCAATATAATATTAACTGAAGTAATTTTGTTCTCTAAAGTATCTATTGTTGCAAAATAGTACTTTGTCTTTCTACTATCTGCACTAATATCCCAACCTATCTTTTGAGGATTTGCCGCAAGCAGACATACATATTTTCCATTCCCATTCTCGCCCCAAAATTCAACACACGCATTTCTTTTATTTTTTATCACATTCTGTTTTTCAAAAAATTCAGTAAGTGAATTGGCAATCATGTTTGGTGACAGGTTTATAACATCTAAATTCATATCCACACCGTCAATATGCAATATTTGTTTTTCCCCCTTGAGTCTAATTTTATCTGCTCCAACAATGCAGTCCTCTCCATCTTCCACATATTCAATATTACGGTCAATATATATATGCCAATATGTGTCCGTATCCCACAATATATATCCAAAATAAATTGGTTTTTGTTCTTCAAACAACCATATAATCTGGAACAGTGGAAGTGGCCCATATTCACGGTAATTTCCAAAATAATAAGATATCTCTGCTGTAATATTTCTGTCTGTATATTTTTTTAATGTCTCTAAAGAATACTCTCCTAATGGTATATTTCTCTGCTCACTTTTGGTAGATTGTCTCCAATCTTTTATTTCCAATTCTTTTTCCTCCAGCATCCATAATATACAATTCATTTCTGATTGTTTTGCAGTTTCCAACTCTCTGTTTTTTATAATATTACTCTTTTTCTTTAGTTTAGGTGGTAATAAATAATATTCATGACATTCAAAGTTCACTATAGAAATATACATTATTTTATCCCAACCACCACAAATAACAAATCGCCCGTCTTTCAATTCGTAATAGGGACGTATTGTCCCTGATCCTATCGTTCCATTTGGCATTCCTAACTGTTCCATTATTTCTTTATAAGTACTATCATAGTCAAACTGCTCAAAATCACTAACCGACAAGCTTCTCTCATAATATGTATAATCTGCGTTAAAACCACTCACCATCTTAGCACAAGCTGTTCTTTTCATATACTTTCCCATTCCTACCGTCAGGCATATGCCCAAAACACATAATATCAGCCAACTGTATTTTTGCTTTTTATTCAAACATCATTCACACTCTCTTTATAATATAATAATATCCCCAAAAATAAATATATCATTTTTTATATGCACTCACTTGTGGATTCTCAATTCCTGTTTCAGCTTCTCCATCCCCTCACTTACCTGACCATGTACCATCATTATTTTGCCTGTAAAAATGATAATCCTTCCACACGTTAGTGTCTATTGATTTCATATTTTGTTCCATCTAATTTATTTGGATCAATGTTTCTAAGTACTTTAGCCATTTCTGTGGAAAGGTTGACTTCAACCTCAAAGAAAACTTCAAGTTCTATTGCGGAACCACCGCAAATAACAACGGACTTTTTCTCAGTTATTGAATCAACTTCAATCAATATCGGAATTCCGTCGTCTTCCCAGTGCCAATATTGATTCTGTTTTAACTTTGGTTTAGGCAATAATACCATTTGAATTACCCAATTTTTATTTTGTTTTTTTGCTATCTTCACTGACATACAATACTTCAACCATTCGGGCTGAGTTTCCTTTGGATACATTTCCTCAAATTTTTTGCATGCAATCCATATTGCCAAATCATGGTCATCATTGTTGTCATCTAAATTACTATACACTATTATCCTCCAGATTTTACTACAATACTACCTCTTCTTGTATCATATTTCCGTATTTATCAATTTCTGCCTGCCACAACTGTCTTAAACCATCCGTAATAATATCTCCTCTTCCATTTGCAATTAATATTTCTTCTCTCTCTTTAATTGAGCGTTTTGAGGCCTCTTTGATTTTATCACTTTTACAGCATTTAATAAATTCCTGTAAATTTTCTGCCATGTACCCTGCCTTAAATCCTTTTTCATGGTCACAAAAATAGATCTTGCCTGAATTATCATTGCCCAAACCAATTACAATATAATTTCCAAAGGAATCACAAGCAATAGGAAAAAAACTTTTTTCTAACCATTCCTCTAATTTAACCTCCTCTATACTTAAATCAACATCACCTATGCCATAAAATCCTCGCAAGTCCGATTCTATTTTCCTAATTTCAAAACCAGTTCTAGGAGTATATCCTCCGTTATATTTATACAAAAATTTCTTATATTGAACCGGCAATATGATTCCATACCGTTTTTCTAAATCCGCAACTTTATCTTCTATATTACTATTTGAAAATTTTGATATTAACATTTTGCTTATCCTCCGTAGAGCCATTCCCATTACCGCCTGTCACCACTGATGCTGCCTCCACTGTTTGTTCACTAAAAAATATATTCTAATTCTGCGTCCAGTCTTCTACAACTAACCCCTCCACACGATTAAACTCCCTTGTATTATTTGTCACAAGAATAAGACCTTCCGCCTTAGCATGACTTGCTATCAGCATATCCATCGGACCAATCGGCGTCCCCTTCTTTTCAAGCGCAGCCCTAATTCTTCCATATTCATCTGCCGCCTGTCCATCAAAATCCAATATCGTGATCGGAGAAAGAAATAAAGACAAGGCAACGCGATTTCTTCCTACAGCCATACTTTTCTCAACACCATGCGTTAATTCTGCATATGTGATCGCTGAAATACAGAACTCTTCCGGCTCAAGTGAAAGAATTTTTTTGATCACAACATCCGATCTATATTTTATCGCAAAAATGCAGATGTTTGTGTCTAACATATATTTCATAAAATGTCATGCTCCTGCGCCATGCTCTGCTCACGTCCGTCACTCATAAAATCCTCTGAAAAGAGATTCAGACTGTCTAAAAATCCGGACCATTTATTTTCTTTTGGAATCAGCATCACAATATCACCGATTTTGTTGATTGCCACTTCCTCATCACGAAATCGATACTCCTTTGGCAGCCTNACCGCTTGACTNCTGCCATTTTCAAAAATTTTTGCCGTCATCATNTTTTGCACCTCCCTANANNTTTAATATATATCNNGATATATATCATGTCAATACTATCNAACAATATTTTACTATTTCCATACNAATCTATGNGTATACANNAAAAGAGGCAGAAATCTCTGCCCCTTTNAAACGCTTCAATATNCTATAAATATTTCTTCAACGCATCAACCTTNTCNAACTTCTCCCAAGGAAGATCAAGGTCATTTCTGCCGAAATGTCCGTAAGCCGCTGTCTGNTTGTAAATCGGTCTTCTCAAATTAAGCGTCTTGATAATCCCCGCCGGACGAAGGTCAAAGTTCTCACGTACAATCTCAACCAGTTTTTCACTGCTAAGCTTGCCTGTTCCAAATGTATCCACATTAATGGATGTCGGCTGTGCCACACCGATTGCGTAAGAAAGCTGAATCTCGCACTTATCGGCAAGTCCTGCTGCCACAATATTTTTTGCCACATATCTTGCCGCGTACGCCGCACTTCTGTCTACCTTCGTACAATCCTTTCCGGAGAATGCACCACCGCCATGACGAGCATATCCGCCGTAGGTATCTACGATAATCTTACGTCCCGTAAGTCCCGCATCTCCGTGCGGTCCACCGATTACAAAGCGTCCTGTCGGATTGATAAAGAACTTTGTATCCGCATCGATCAACTCTTTCGGAAGAATTGTGTCAAATACATGCTTCTTGATATCTTCGTGAATCTGCTCCTGTGTCACATCGGGATCGTGCTGTGTCGAAAGAACCACTGCCTCAAGTCTCTTCGGCTTGCCGTTCTCATCATACTCTACCGATACCTGTGTCTTTCCGTCAGGTCTTAAATACTTCAATATGCCGTCCTTACGCACCTTCGTAAGCTGTAATGCAAGTTTATGCGCAAGGTCGATCGGATACGGCATATACTCTTCTGTTTCATTTGTCGCATAGCCAAACATCATGCCCTGATCGCCCGCGCCGATCGCCTCGATTTCAGCGTCGCTCATCTTGTTTTCTTTTGCCTCAAGAGCCTTGTCCACACCCATCGCAATATCGCCTGATTGCTCGTCGATCGCTGTAAATACCGCACAGGTATTTCCGTCGAAACCGTACTCCGACTTGTCATAGCCAATTTCCTTTACCGTATCACGCACAATCTTTGGAATGTCCACATATGCTTTTGTTGTAATCTCGCCTGTTACAAGCACGAAACCTGTACATGTCGCCGTTTCACATGCGACACGGCTCATCGGGTCCTGTTCCATCAATGCGTCAAGAATCGCGTCGGAAATCGCGTCGCACACTTTGTCGGGATGTCCTTCCGTTACGGATTCCGAAGTAAATAAAAGTTTCTCCATTTGTAATTCCTCCTTGTTTTTCCGAAGGAAAAATGCGACTGCCCATCAGGAGCAGAGGAATTTTCCTCCTTGTTTTGGTTCCATCACTGACAAGCTATGCAAGCTCGAAATGCTGCGCATTTTTCGCTTGAGCTGGTCGCTCTATGGAAATGAAAACAATTTTTTTGCTTAGAGCAAGCTCTGCAAAACAATTGCTCTCATTTTCGCACAGCTTGTCAGTAACAAAAATTCCGCTTATTCGTTGAAATAAGCGGAAGTGATTTTTACCGATAATCAAATCCTCTTATTGTTCGAACTATCGCCATTTTACACGCAAACAGTAACTCGCTCAGGTTGGCACCTTCCGCCCAAATAACGGGGTTGCCGTAGCTTCACAGGTCCTTTGTACCTCCACCACTCTGAATAAGAGATTTATATTCGTTCAATATTGAATTTTCATATCGTTTATATCTTATACCAGGATTACGTTATTGTCAACTACTAATCTTATGAATTTCAACTACATCCCAATCATGGAGGAAAACTCTCCCATCATCTCAGATATTTTAATTTGCTGTGGACACACCTGCTCACAACTCCTGCAGCTAACGCAGCTAGCCGGACGTTTCTCCGCGGGCATACTGCCCACCGCCATAGGCGCGATAAAGCCGCCTCCGGTAATCTTATGTTCATTGTACAGAGCAATCAGTTCCGGAATAGGAAGCTCTTTTGGACAATGACTGGTACAATAATGACAAGCGGTACAGGGAAGTCCTCCCTTTTTCGTCTCCTCGTCCGCACATTTCACCAACGTATTAAATTCTTCCTCGCTTAAAGGCGCATCTGTTTCATATGTCGCAATATTGGCTTTCAACTGCTCCATATTAGACATACCAGAAAGCACCATCGTCACACTTGGAATGCTCTGCAAGAAACGAAATGCCCAGCCGGGAACCGTTTCGTTTGGACGCATAGACGCCAACGTTGCAGCAAATTCATCAGAAGCTTTTGCCAGCTTTCCGCCTCGCAGCGGTTCCATAACCCAAACTGGAATACCGGCTTTTTGTAAAACAGACACCTTCTCCTGCGCATTCTGAAAATGCCAGTCCATGTAGTTGAGCTGAAGCTGACAGAACTCCATATGCTTTCCATAAGCATCCAAAAACCGCTGTATCACTTCTACACTGCCATGCGCCGAAAAGCCAAGATGACGAATCCGCCCGTTTTCCTTCTGCTTCAACAGATACTCTAAAATCCCATATTTCGGATTCAGATATGCGTCAATGTTCCCTTCATAAACATTGTGGAATAAATAAAAGTCAAAATACGGTGTCTGACATTTTTCAAGCTGTTTCTCAAAGATATCTTCCACTTTATCCATATTCGAAAGATCATAACCCGGAAATTTTGTTGCAAGGTAATAGCTGTCACGCGGATATCGGGAGAGATACTTTCCCGCAACCAACTCCGAATTGCCGTTGTGATAACCCCATGCCGTATCGAAATAGTTGATACCGCTCTTGTAAGCACAGTCAATCAACTCGGCAGCGGCAGCTTCATCGATTACGCCGTCATCGCCATTCACTACAGGCAGACGCATCATGCCAAGTCCTAAACCGGATAATTGAAGATCCTGAAATTTTCTGTAAATCATATACCTTCTCCTTTCCATAAATACCGAGAATATTTTCCAACCTCCCGCAATTTGCTTAAAGGGTTAAGGTAACCGTAACATCACCGATTCCTATAAGTTGTTATTGTACATGATATCATAAAAGGTCATACCTTACAAATAAATTTTTTCACATCAATTCGCGATATAGTCTCCACAACACCTTGCTATAATTTTACGTTGCATTCCCTGCATACTGCGTCATATACAAATCGTAATACTTTCCTTTCTGCGAAAGCAGCGTGTCGTGATCACCACTTTCCACAATCCTGCCGTGATCCATCACGACAATGATATCCGCATCCCGAATCGTAGAGAGGCGGTGCGCAATCACAATACTGGTACGATTTTGCATGACCATATGCATCGCGTCCTGAATCGCTTTTTCCGTGCGCGTATCCACATTGGAGGTTGCCTCGTCCAAAATCAAAATCTCTGGATCGGCAACAAACGCCCGGGCAATTGCAAGGAGCTGACGCTGACCCTGACTGATATTGTCGCCGGAGCCTGTTAAAAATGTGTCATACCCCTGCGGCAGCATCTCAATCATTTCCTTACAACGGCTCATTCTTACCGCCTCTTCTATTTCATCCATTCCGGCGTCGGCATTTGCATATTTTAAATTATTCAAAACCGTGTCCGAAAATAAAACGGTATCCTGCAAAACAATCGCAACATTTTTGCGAAGATCATCTCTTGAAATATCCTTGATATTCTGTCGATTTACAAAAATTTCCCCGCTGTCAATATCATAAAAGCGCATCAATAGATTGACAACCGTCGTCTTTCCGCTTCCCGTTGCACCCACAAGCGCCACTTTTTTACCGGACGGAACTGTCAGTGTAAAATCATGTAAAACAGGGCGCGACGGCTCATAGGAGAACTGCACATTTTGAAACATGACCGTGGCATTTCCCGTTTCCTGAAACGCCTCACCCGTCTTATCTTCATTTCTTTCATCAATCACCATAAAGACACGCTCCGCACCGGCAACCGCTGTCTGCAGCTGCCCGTAAACCTGCGCAATCTCATTAATCGGACGGCTAAACTGCTTGGCGTAAACAATAAATGCCGAAATCACGCCAACCGAAATCAAACCGTTTACCGAAAAATATCCGCCAAATGCGGCAATAATAACAAAACCGATATTGCCGATGCAATTCATAACCGGTCCCATAACGCCGCTGAAAGCATCCGTCCGAATCCCCGCCTTTGTAAGCGAATCCGACGTTTTACAAAACTCCTCTGTCGTAATCTCCTGATGATTATAGGCTACTACTGTACGGTATCCGGCTATCATTTCCTCCACGGCACCATTCAACTGACCAAGCAGCATCTGTCGTTTGCGCGAAAATTTGCGTACCTTATTTGAAAGCGTCTTTGTCGCAAAAACAGTCAGAAGCACAGTCGCAAAACTAAGCAGCGCCAACTGCCAGCAATACCACAACATGATTGCAACTGTACCAGCGACTGTCAATACACCGGAAAATAATGAGGGCAGTGACTGGGATACCGTCGTTGAAATATTTTCGATATCGTTGGTCATGCGGCTCATCACATCACCGTGAGAATGCGTATCCAAATACCGAATCGGTAAATCCATCAGCTTGTCAAACAATTCTTCCCGCATTCGT
Source organism: Lachnospiraceae bacterium (assembly GCA_014804225.1). GTDB lineage: Bacteria > Bacillota > Clostridia > Lachnospirales > Lachnospiraceae > COE1. The sequence continues at coordinate 23,317 of JAAVAF010000045.1, read as the reverse complement.
TTCACAATACTCTGACTTAGTCTTGCACTAATCAATCCCTGCAATAGCTGTCCGCCACTGTAAAACAGATAAACGACTGTCATCAAAATCAATGTCGTTGTCAGATTCCCTTCTCTCGTCTTTGCAATGATATCAATCGCATTACTTTGCAGGCTGGGTGCATAGACGCCGCACAACGTTCCAAAGATGACTACTGCCAGCATACCGCATACCATTATTTTTTCTTTCACAAAATAGACGCCGATGCGCTTTAATGTAGCCCCTGCATTTTCGGCGTGCTCTACCTCAGCAAACCGCTGGCTCCGATTCATCATCCCCGGAATATTGCGCTCCGCAAGTTTTTGTTCTGCCATATATACCTACCTCCACATCCTACATTTGTCAACTTTTCGCGAATTTGTGCCTTTGCACAAATTTGCCGCATGAAAAATCAAAGATTTTTCATGCTTCCTGCCCGATTTGCGAATCACAGATATCCTGATAGATCGGGCAGGTCTTGCGAAGCTCCTCATGCGTTCCGACAGCAACAATCCTGCCATGATCCATTACAACGATTCTGTCCGCCCTGCGCACCGATGCAATACGCTGCGCCACAATAATTTTCGTGCTTTCCGGATGGGATTTCTGCAAATCCCCATATAAATCCGCTTCTGTCTTCAAGTCCAAAGCGCTGGTCGAATCGTCAAAAATCAAAATTTCCGCCGACTTTAGCACGGCTCTTGCAATCGAAATTCTCTGCTTCTGTCCACCAGACAGGCTCATGCCGCGTTCTGCAACGGGTGTATCATATCCCTCGACTGTCGAAGAGATAAAGCTGTCCGCCTGCGCAACTTCCGCCGCAGACTGAATCTCCAAATCGCTCGCATTTTGTTTTCCCCATGAAATATTTTCTCCGATTGTCATGCTGAACAACTCGCTCTTTTGCAGTACAACGGCAACCTTGTCGCGCAGCGCTTTCTGCCGATACTCCTTCACATCAACGCCGTCAACCAAAACCGTTCCTGACGTTACGTCATAAAAACGGGGAATCAGATTAATCAAAGAGGTTTTTCCGCAGCCGGTTGCGCCCATAATCGCGACCGTTTCCCCCTGATTCACCTTTAAATCAATATGCTCCAAAACCGCCTGCCCCGAACCGGGATACGCAAAAGATACATCCCTAAATTCAATACTCCCGCGACAGTCCGTAGTTTTATCAAAATCACCATCCTTTAACTCCGGCGCGGTATGTAACACTTCCTTTACACGTTTCCAAGAGGTATATCCCCTTGAAATTCCCTGAAAGAGCATAACTAGCATCAAAATACCATTAAGCATCTGCGTCGTATATGTAATTGCCGCCATGATACAGCCGGGAGTCGTCAAACCGTTTCCCACATCAAACGAACCGACCTTCAAAATCACAGCCACCACAAGGTACATCAGCGCATTGATTATCGGATTCATAAAAGCAAAAATAACCAGTACACGCAGCTGTGTTTTAATTAACTCATCATTCGCCTTTCCAAACCGCAGCTTTTCATAAAGTTCCCGCACGCACGCCTTAATAATCCGGATGCCGGAAATGTCCTCCTGCATAATCGCGTTAATTGCATCCAGCTGCGCCTGCAATTTTGCAAACAACGGATTCGCTTTTGTCAGGCAGAATACGATACATCCCACCATAAACGGAAATGCACACAGCACAATCAGCCCAAAGGTTTGATTCAGACGAAACATAAAATACATACTTCCAAAGGTCAAAAGCGACGTACGAATCATACCGCGCACAAACTGCGCTACAAAGTTCTGCACCTGCGTAATGTCGTTTGTCACTCTTGTCACAAGGGAACCGGTTCCAAATCGGTCAAGCTGCGGAAACGAAAAGGTCATAATATTACGAAAACAATCCTTTCGCATCTCATTTCCGACATTCTGTCCCGTCATATGCACAAATACATTATTCATTGAGCCACAAAAGCCGCCAAACAGGACAAGTAAAATCATTTGAAGTCCCAAACGCCAGATTAAAGTCAAGTCACCGATGCCGCCATTCTCCATCCCAAGTACACCATCATCCACGATTTCGCGCATCAATCCCGGCTGTATCAGATCCATCATGACCTCACAAATCATAAACAATGCGGCAAGAATTGCGAATGGCAGATATTTTCTAATATACTTCCACATTGATTGTCACCTGCCTTCTCTTTCATGATGATGACGATGCTTGCCATGTCTGCCATAAGAATGGTCATCCATATTTTTATAACGTTCGCGCCAGTCTGCATTCAATTTTTCAAGCAATGTCAACAATGTGACTTTCTCGTCTTCTGTTAAAGTTGCAAACATTTGTTCATGTCGCATTCTACGCTGTTGTGCTGCTTCTTCAGCCTTTACTCTTCCCTGTTCAGTGAGCGTGATATCTGTAGTGCGGCGGTCAACCGGATTTTCGGTACGCGCAATCAAACCGCTCTTTTCCAGCTTTGCAATCACCTCACTCGCAGAACCAGGCTGAATGCCAAGCCACTCGGTCAACCCTCTCTGCGTAATCGTCCCGAATTCCAAAAGAATAATCAGAATACGTTTCTGGCTTCCCCGTCCTTCATACAAAGAATGCATGGTATGATCGATGTCCCAAAAGTTAATCATCAGCTTGTCGTTTCTGTCTGTCGCATCATAGTGTGCCTGACGGAACTCTTCTCGAAAATTTTTCTCCATATTCGTTTCCCATTCTTATTTCATATAAATTATTAAGGTACCTTAACATTATAGGATGTTATCCTTATTTTGTCAAGGTACCTTAATAAATTCCTGTCTATATTACTTTTGCAAGCTTCGTAAAGCGCTCCACACGCTTTTCTTCTTTCATCGGTCTTATCATTTTACGGTCTGCCTGCAGCATCAGTACAACCGCCACAACAAACGCCACAAACTCTGCAATCGGAAATGCCCACCATATCATAAACGCTGCATTGTCAAGCTTTGCAAACAACCATGCCAGCGGCAGCACAACGATGCACAGCCGAAGCAGGGAGACGATCAGCGAATTCAGCCCGCAGCCCAATGCCTGAAACACACCCTGTATCGCGATATTTCCTCCGGCGAACAGAAAACCTGTCGCAATAATTCTCGCCGCTAAAACGCACAGTTCTTCCGTTTCCTTAGACATCGCGAATAATCCAATCAAAGGACTTGCAAATACCTCCAGTCCAATCATGCCGACCAGCATGATAATTTCCGTATACAGGATACCGTAAAAAATACCCTGTTTTACGCGTTTCTTATCCCCCATTCCGAAATTAAAGGACACAATCGGGGTAATCGCGTCACGCAGACCAAATCCTGCAAAGAAAATAAACTGCTGGATCTTATAAAAAATACCGTATGCCGTCACCGCCGCCTGAGAAACGGTGCCAAAAATCAGATTTACACCATATGTCATAAACGACATCAATGCCTGCATGATAATCGCCGGAAGTCCGATGACATAGATTTCTTTTACAATGTCCTTATCCAATTTCAGATATTGTCTGCCTGATTTGACTTCCGTATTTTTCTTATAATGGAAATACATCGCGATCAACATAGACGCTATCTGTCCGATCACGGTCGCATACGCCGCGCCGCGGATGCCCATCGCGGGCAGCCCAAAATAACCGAAAATCATGATTGGATCCAGCACAATATTGACAACGGCGCCTGTAATCTGCGCAATTGTGGAATAGATGGTCTTTCCCGTTGACTGCAGCAGTTTTTCATAAACGGAAAACAGGACAATGCCAAACGAAACAACGCAGCAGATCGAAAGATAGGAGATGCCCATTTCAAGAATCACTTCGTCCTTCGTCTGACTTCCGATATATGCTTTCACGCCAAATAAACCAAATAATAAAAATACCGCATAGATGATAAGGGCCAGTGTCACCCCGTTCCCAGCTGTCTTTGCAACCTTTTCTTCATCCCGCTGCCCCAAACTTTTTGCAAGCAGCGCATTGACACCTACACCTGTCCCGATGCCAAATGCCACAATTAACATCTGCACAGGGAATGCCAGTGTCAACGCGTTTACTGCGTATTCTCCCATATTGGTGATATTGCCGGTATCCGGAATCCTTGCCACAAACATACTGTCCACGATGTTGTAGCAGGCTTGCAATACCATTGACAGAATAATTGGTATCCCCATACTTAACATCACTTTTGGAACCGCCTCGGTTCCCATTTTGTTTGCTGTTGCTTCTTTATTCAATTTTTCCTCCTTTTCTTTTGAGAAGTTTCACTCTCAGGAGACTTTTTCGGAAAGCTGCCATAACCATATTTTGTCTGATCCGACCAAACGCCGACACGCTTTGCGCATCGTCTTATTGGACGAAAAAAGCGCAAACCCATAATCTGGATTTACGCTTTTCGCTACTCGACGGTATTATTATATATGCATTTTTTTATTTTGTCAAAGGGGGAATTTTATTTTTCGCCTTTTATAAAATAAAGACTGAAATAACTTACTTCCCCCTCAAATATACTCCACCGGAACCGCCACAGTCCTTTCATTCAGCCACTGAACGGACTCATACATACATACAATCGTCCCGTTTCCCCTATTTTTCCCGCTTATCTTATCAATCACGTCAAATGCATTTGTCATGGAAAGCTTCGGATTTGCTGACAGTTTAATTTCTACCGGATAAATTGTATCTCCCTGCTCAATCATTAAATCAATTTCTGCTTCCTGTTCCGTACGTTCTCCGTTTCGTCTCCTTCTGATTTTATCTTTTCCGCGATAATATGTCACATACATTCGGTAATCTAATCCTGCATTGGAAAAACTTTTCAAAATCTCGGATACGACAAACGTTTCAAACAGCTCTCCTGCCATTGCACCGTTCATTGCAGCATCGGCTGTCGGATATTTTGCAAGGTAACAGATAAGTCCCGTATCCCTAAAATAAAGCTTTGGTGTTTTAATCACCCTATTCAATGAAGAATTGGAAAATGGCTGCAAGATATACACAATCCCCGATGCTTCCAACAAAGATATCCACTCTTTAACCGTTGACGCAGATATTTCGAGCTGTTCTGCAATGGCTGCATAGTTCAGCATTTGTCCTGTTCTTGATGCCATTACGGTAAGAAATTGGGTAAATTTCAACTTATTTTTCACATTTGCAAGGTCATTGATATCCCGGTCAATATAAGTCTGCACATAAGAAGAAAAGAATGTCTGCCAATCCACATTTTTATCGGCCAATGCCGGATAGCCGCCTCTATGAATAATTTCCCATAAATGATCGCATACTTTTGCAGTTTTTCCCCGCTCATTGATATAGTTCTCAGAGGGAATAAACGGCTGTCGAAACGTATCCGCTCTCATTTCGCGCAGCGACAACCCTGCCAATTCTAAAATAGCAACTCTTCCCGCAAGTGACTCCGATACGTTTTTCATCATCTGATACTGCTGCGAACCCGTCAGTTGAAACAATCCCTTATCATCCACTTTGTCACATTCCATTTTGATATAAGGAAACAATTCCGAAATATACTGCACCTCATCCAATATCATAGGCGGTTTATAATTTCTGAAAAAAAGTCCTGGTTCCTTTCTTGTTTCGCTAAGAAGCACTGGATCATCAAAAGTAATATATCTGTGTCCGTTGTACAAATGCTTTAATAACGTCGATTTTCCAACCTGCCTTGCCCCGGTTACAAGAACTGCTTTAAATCCCTTATTTGTTATTTCTATGACATCTTCTATTGCACGCTTTATATACATACCAATACCACATCCTTCCAAAAGGCACAAAAAGTTGCGACTAATCTGTATTTATAATATAAATTAGTCGCAACTTTTTTTCAACTCTTTTTTACAGACAATATGGTTTTTGTTTATTTTTGCTGTAATATTGAATTGTCTTATTATTCTCACCTTAATGTATACTTACATAACAGCCAGTTTTATATCTTGACACTGATACAATTGGAAATAATTCTTCCGCAATTTCTTCAATTGCATATGGAACTATTTTACTCACATCACTTCCGAAGCCTACAATACCTGTATAGACAGCATCATCCCCCTCTATTTTCCAACATCCGTATCAACAATACATTTACCTTCTGAAATAGCATAATATTCAAATGGAGACGTTATGGCAAAATCCCTTTTTTTAAAGCGGCGTCCACCAAATAACCGATAGAAAAAGTCGGAATCCGCATCATTTTGGATTTTCAATCTTTTATGATATACTTTATCCATCGCCATCTTAACCGCTTTTTCTGTGATCATATTTTTCTGTGCATTCAATTCTGCCCAATATTGCGACTTGATATGCGGTTCAATGGCCTCCAAAGCAAATCTTCGTGAAGCAATAACACGCTTTTCCAAATCTTGAAATCGAAAAGAAAAATCAAAAAAGCCGTCCAAGTGGTCACCTTGGTCAATATGAAAGTATATCGTCAAAAAGTCCTTACTTACTAAAGTGCAGTCCTCCAGCAAATTTCTGATATAAGCATACTCCTGTGTAGCGTAGAGTTTTTCCATTTTATCATTTCTGTTTCCTGTTGGTTCACCAGCTTCTATCCATATTAAAGCGGCTATGCCTATTCCTATTATAAAAATCACAAAAAGCATATTATCCCCTACTAATTATTACTATCTTATGGCTTATTCTTCTACCATTCCTGTTCCATTACAAACCGGACATTCAATCTCTTTGTGTCCCTGACAGTAATAGCAAACGGATTTTTTCTTATCGTCCATCGTTCCATATCCACCACAACGATGACATTTTACTTTTCCACTTCCGTTACAACATTTGCACATATGTTTTTCACTCATCTCTTTCCTCCACATCCCGTTCCAACGCAAGATAGTCAATCTTGCCTACTTTTGTCAATGGAAATTTATCAACAAAAATATACTTTCGAGGTCTGTAACCGTCTTGTAAATTGGTTTCTGCATAAGAAATCAATTCCTTTTCCAAATCTCCATCAACATGATATTCTTTTTTCAAAATAATATAAGCTGCCGGTACTTGAAAGGTAACCTCATCTCTCATTGGCACAACCGCGCATTTAGCAACTTTAGGATGATTCATCAGGACTTTTTCTATATCAAGGCTGAATACCTTTTTGTGGAGCCCGTTTGCAATATGCAGCATATATCTCTTTAATCTGCCACTAATATAAACAAATCCATCCTCCGTAATGTATCCAAGATCGCCCGAATGTAACCAAAGTTTCCCGTCATCATGTTGCCTTATAACATTATTAGTTTCTTCTTGATTGTTAATATACCCTTTCATCATTGAAGGTGTTTGAATACATATTTCACCTTGTTCACCATATTTTAGTTCTTTTCCAGTTTCCAAATCAAATGCTGATACTGTATTTTTTACAAGTGGAATTCCTACACTACCATATTTATGCGTATGCTGATAATTGACCGAAATAACTACATTTGCCTCTGTCATACCATATCCGTTTATAAGCAAGCTCCTACTTCCCTGTTTCTCTAAATATTTATTAATTTTCTTTTCAACTGCCACATTCAGTATATCTCCCCCCGTAATTGGAGAAATCAAACACGATAAATCTATATCTTTATTATCATCTGCAAATGCCTCCCAATATGCAGGACCATAGGCAATATGATTAGGCTTAAATTTTTGACAAAGCTCTGCTATCGAATCCTCCATGACATTCCTAACTATAATCGTCATACCAACACTTAACGGTACCATTAGCGAAAATGTCATACCATATGCGATATGTAAAGGCAATACCTGTGCCCATGTATCGCCACGTCGTAAAATATGCTCACCAATTACATATTGCTGTGCATTTACAACAATACCTTTGTTACTAAGTACAGCGCCTTTTGCTCCACCGGTTGTTCCGCCGGTATAAGTAATAACTGCTGCTGCATCTGCATTTGAACATATCTTTTGACTTTCTCGTTTGCATTGAAAAAAATGTTCCCAAGGTATAAATTTCGAAGCCTTTGAAAAAGCAATTTCTTTCAAATCCATTTTTGACTCAGAACTGCCTATCGCTTTTGAAAATCCGGCGACTACAATCTGTTTCAAAGGTGTTTCATCTACAAGCTGCTCAAATTTATTCTGAAATGAATCAATCGTAAAAACGATAGCTGATTTCGTATCCGTTATGCTTTTCTTTAATTCCTCGCATGAACTGGTACCCCATACCATATTGGCAACAGCGCCGATTTTATTAAGAGCGAATACTAAACATATTGTTTGGGGAGAATTCATCATACAAACAGTAACTATATCCCCTTCCTTAACTCCAACACTTTCAAGCGTACCCGCTAAATATGAAATTTCTTGAAACATCTGTCCGTAACTCATTTTTGTATCATAATAATCTATCGCAATTCTATCTTGATTCTGATTTAAAATGTACTCATACATTGTGCATTCCGTCAATTGCATATCTATTGCCTCTTGACTGTAATATTTCAGCCACGGCTTATCAATTGACGGATAACCTGTTAAAGTTTCTTTCTTCATTCTCATCGTTACCTTTCTTTTTGTATTTTCACTTTTTATAGCTATCATTGAATAATCGCTGATTTTACAATGCATAATATTACATAAATTTTATTACTATATAGATAGTAACTAATTATATGTAATTTGTCAAGAAGTTACTTTTTATATAGTATAGATATAAGGAGTAATATACTCACGCTTTTCTTTATCAAAAGTATACAGACTAATCTAGAATGAAGGATTAATATGAGAAATGAAATATTTACAATCAATGAATACGGAAAAATCACAATAGACATTAAGACTTATATGGACGAAAAATGTATTAACCGAAATGCATTAGCCAGAGCGATCAATGCCCGTTTTGAAGTTATTGATAAATGGTACAACGGGCATGTTGAAAAAATTGATGCAGATGTCCTTGCCCGCATCTGCTTTGTGTTGGAGTGTACACCAGGAGATATTATTCGGTATACCACGTAATTTAAGAACGCATATCAAAAAATTTCATATGTTTTTTATAATCACGGGGTTCAAATGCCACATTTCTGTTCCCATTCTCCAATTTTAAATTATATATTATGATAGATGTGATTAGTAACAACTACCATAAATCATTTCCCAAATGCCAACAATGTCTTAAAGCAGTTTATCAGTGCATTTCTAAAAGATAATATTTTCCAAATACACAAAAACATTGTAAAAAAATATATATTTTAGTATACTTATTAATACATAAGCATCTGCTTTAATGAAAAGAGATTATCCATTGAGAGTTTATTTAGACAACTGCTGCTATAATCGGATTTTAGACGACCGTAGTTATTCGCCAATATATTATGAACGAAATTCGATTATGCTGATTTTGGAATTAGCCGAAAAATCAGCCATACAAATCGTCGGAAGTGAAATGCTCGTCAGAGAAATAAACGATACAAATAACGTTTATAAACGTACCGTGCTACAAATGATGTATGAACTTTGTTCCGAAGAAGTTAAAATTAATGCATTTATTTTGGATAGAGCTGAAGAGATAAAACATTCCTCCAACATTCAATATAAAGACAGCATTCATCTGGCTTGCGCAGAAACCCTGAAAGCAGACGTATTGCTGACAACCGACCGAAAATTTATGAATAACAGCAACCGCATCAAAACTTACACAAACGTTATGAATCCAAATCAATGGTTATTGGAGGTGTTATATTAATGATTACAACAAAATTAGACATTGTAAACAATACAGAACTACAAAAAAACGGTTTATCTGCACTAAAAGAATCTTTAGGAATAACCGGCACTATTCGTTTTCTTGAACAACTTGATCAGGGTGGATCGGGGGATTATACTGCAGAAAAATATCAGACAAAAGAACCCGAACCAACCGATGAAGAAATCCGCAGACAATTCGGCTTTTAAAAAGACAAACAAAACCGCTGACTTCATCTCCCGAAGTCAGCGGTTTTCCACTTCTAACCAACCTTCAATTTAAATTTCTGTATATCCTTATCCGTTTCCACTTTCGCAATCTGCGCCCCTAGCTTTTGCAGCTTCACATAAAAATCCTCGTACCCACGTTCAATATACTTAATATCCTCGACCGTGCTAAAGCCCTCCGCTGTCAGACAAGCAAGCACTAGCGCTGCGCCGGCGCGCAAGTCAGGCGCTGTCAGATTTGCGCTGGTAAATTTATCGACGCCCTCTATAATCGCTGTATTTCCCTCAACTTTAATATTCGAACCCATCTTCGCAAGTTCATCTACATATTTAAACCGATTGTCAAAAATACTCTCCGTCACGATGCTTGTGCCCGTTCCAAGTGCAAGCGACACTGCAATCTGTGGCTGCATATCCGTCGGAAATCCCGGATACGGGAGTGTCTTTACATGCGTATTTCCAAGACGTTTCGATGCCACAACACGCACCGCGTCATCCGATTCCTCTACTTGACATCCCATCTCAATTAACTTTGCGGTAATAGACTCCAAATGTTTCGGAATCACATTCTTCACCGTCACATCGCCTTTTGTGATTGCGGCGCCAAACATAAAGGTCCCCGCCTCAATCTGGTCGGGGATAATCGAATAATTCGAGCCGTGAAGCTTCTTCACGCCGGAAATTCGAATTACATCCGTTCCTGCGCCCTTTACGTTTGCACCGAGTGAGTTCAAAAAGTTTGCCACATCAACCACATGCGGCTCCTTTGCTGCATTCTCAATCACGGTCTTTCCCTCGGCAAGCACGGCTGCAAGCATAATGTTAATCGTTGCGCCAACCGAAACTGTGTCCAGATAAATGTGTGCACCCTTTAACTGCCTTGCATCTGCGATAATCAGCCCATGCTCAATCTTAACCTCTGCGCCAAGCGCCTTAAAGCCCTTGATATGTAAATCAATCTTTCTGCTGCCGATATTACACCCTCCCGGGAGCGCGACCTCGGCATGTTTATATTTTCCAAGCAACGCGCCGAGCAGATAATAAGATGCCCTTATTTTCTTAATATAATCATCCTCAATGACAAGTCCCGAAATCATGGATGCATTGATTCTTACAGTATGCCGCTCCGATCTGTATACGATAACGCCGATGCTCTCCATCGCCTGGAGAAGCACGTTGATGTCCCTTACGTCCGGTAAATTTTCAATAACCGTCATATCATCTGTCATAATTGCCGCGGCAAGTACGCCTAAAGCTGCATTTTTTGCGCCGCCGATTTCAACCTCGCCAACAAGAGGATTTCCACCCTTAATTGCGTACTGTTCCATCGTCCACCTCACACTGATATTGATCTCATTTCTCTCTTATCATTCATATCACTAAAATCCGATTATATACCAATTTTTGCCGTTTGTAAATCAAAAGAATATCCGAAATTATTCAAAATCACATATTTTTTTGTGCAGATTTACTAATTTAAGTATTTCAACGGATTGACTGCACTGCCGCCAATGCGGATTTCAAAATGCAGATGCGGTCCTGTACTTCGTCCTGTATTACCGCTCAATGCAATCCGCTCGCCCTGTGATACGCTCTGTCCTGTCTTGACAAGCACCTTGCTCAAATGTCCGTATCTTGTCTGTCTGCCGTCTGCATGGTTAATGTACACCGCATAACCGTATCCGCTCGCCCATCCTGCAAACGCCACAGTACCCGCGTTCGATGCCGCTACGCTCGTTCCAATCGGCGTTGCCCAGTCGACACCTTTATGGTTTGTGCTTGCACCCTTTGTCGGTGCGCTTCTTGCACCGAATCCGGAACTCAGTCGTCCCCCCGATATCGGTTTAATATATGTTGGCGGTATCTTCGTACCACGCTCTACGATTTTAGGCACCGCCTCGGCATAAACTTCTTCTTTCAGAATTTCCCTGTGGATTTCCTGACCGTTTTCATACGCAATTACGGCGGCTACTTTTCTTCGCCCTGCCGACGGCTCCTGCAGCGTCACCCTCTGCGTGGTATACCAGTCGTCATTTGGAATATACTGCACCTCTGCCTCATAATCCTCCGTATAAACCTGCTCTTCCTTCCACAAGATCGAAAGATCTGGCTCGGGAACCGTGATAACAAGCTCCTGATCGACACGTATCATGGTGTTTTCGTCCTCTAACGCATCATTGATTGCAATCAGTTCGTCCATCGGAATATTGTTTGTCAAGCAAATCTGCGAAAGCGTGTCGCCCGACACAACTTTATAGATGACTTGTGTTTCCTGTTCTTTTGTCACAAGATTCACAGCATCTTCAACACTGCTTAGCGCATCTTCCAAAAGATATGACTCTACTACTTCTATTTTATCAGCATAGTTTATGTCAATCAATCCCAAATCGTAATCTTCAAAACTTTTTTCGATTGCTGGCTCTATTTCATCAAATATTCGTTCGAATTCCGCGCCAATTCCGGCAGATTTTTCATAACTTTGCTCCAGCTCCTTACGCAACTCCTCCTTGGACGTTACCACAGCCGCAAGAACATTAACCTCTCTCTGGCTGTCAAGCTCAAGGTCTACCTGATATTCGTTGTTCGCATCATAAGGGGCAAGCGCCTGCTCCAAAAGCTCATGCACCTCGTCATAAGAGCCGAGATTGACGGACGTTTCGTTGATTTTTACCGTATAAGAACGGTGAAGCGTACTGCGAATACTGTCCTGCATCACCTCCGCTACGTTTTCAATCACAGTTTCCTCTGCATCAATGCTGCCGAAAATCCGCTCACTTCCAATGGTTTCAATATCCAAATCCATAAACACAAGGTCATCACTTGACACGTCCTTTGCGACCTGCTTTCTTGCCTCGGCAAGCAGCGTATCAAGCGCCTCCACCGAACCTAATCTGCCTACCTGTGTACCGTTGATGTTCACGGTAAAGTAATTATCGCCTGTATGCTCAAACAACTGCAAAGAAGGCAGTAAAAAAGCACATATCACCAGTGTAATCACTGCTGCCTCTATATAACATAATCTGAATCTTCTATAATAATGTATATTTTTCATTTTAATTACCATTCTCCGATGTAAATTTCAAGTGACTGTTCCGTTTCTGTCCCATAATACATATTAACAGCCTTTTTAGAGATTGTAAATAAAAAAACGCAAGCTCAACAGCTTGCGTTCAAAGAATTTGCTTTGCACATTCTTTCCTGAATGGTTTATACTGTCGCAATTTCCTGCTATCCCACCGATGCTTCATAGGAAAGAAAAATATTCAAAACCAACTTCTGTGTATCTCTGTTATGATAGCTGTGGCTGCTTTGTGAAGCAATCTTAATCGCATGTTCTGCCGCCACCTCGTAGGTTCCTTCCTGTGTTTCCAGTGTCAGCGTCCCTTGTGCCACCAGAATATATTCGTTGCTTCCGTCCTCACGCGCCAAGCACGCACAATCCTCGCCCGGTTCAATTCTCACTTCGTAAACCTCAAAGTTCCTATGCCTGTCATACGGGAAAATCGCACGCACCTGATATGCCCCCTCCTGTGCTTTATAGAGTGGAAGCTTGTCATTATCGATAATCACAATCGACTCCGTTTTTTTATAAATCAAATCCTCAAGGGGTACCTTTATGCCGTCTACGATTTTTTCAATTGTCGCAAGCGTCGGGTTTGACTCTCCCCGTTCAATCTGTCCAAGCATGCTCTTGCTCACGCCTGTTCTTTCCGCAAGCATATCAAGGCTCATGTTTTTCGCTTTTCTTATCCTCTTTAAATTCTCCGCGATGTTTTTATCCAACTGACTCATAAAAATTCTCCATTAAAAAAGCACCAAAACACCCCTCACAGGATATTTTGATGCTACGCCTTCGTAACGAATAATTGTTATTTTGTTATCAATATCATCTTAATGATTTTTTTTCTTTCCGTCAAGTCTTTTTTGCACACTGTAACCAAATTTTCCGATTTTTTCCCCCAAGTCAAAATATTCCCCGTGACAATACACAATCGGTTCCGCGCTTGAGAGATGAAATCCACCATTCTCGTCCATATAGCGATCATCAACATGAACCGCCACCACCTCTGCCAGAAACAAATCATGGGAACCCAGTTTTTTGATTTCTGTCACCCTGCACTCAATGTTTACCGGGCTTTCCCCAATACCGGGAGCCTTTACAACCTCCGAAGGAATCGGCGTAAGCTTCATTTCCTTCCATTTGTCCACGTCCCTGCCGCTTTTGACACCACAATAATCCGTCGCATAGGCAAGCTCTTTCGTGGTAAGATTTACAACAAACTCTCCCGTTTCCATAATCATGTGATGGGAAAAACGGTTTGGTCTTACAGAAATGCTAAGCATCGGCGGATTGGTGCAAACCGTTCCGGTCCACGCCACCGTGATAATATTTGCATTTCCCTCCTTGTCCGCCACACTCACCATCACTGCGGGCAGCGGATAAAGCATATTTCCGGGTTTAAATGAAATCTTTGCCATACAAATCCCCTACTTGATTATTCCCCATCTCATCAATAGCTGTAGAACGCCCAATGCAACTCCCGAAAAAGACAGTATCAGCGACAGAATGCTTATAACCATAACAGCGTTTATCTTTTTGCCCAAATTTTTTTCAACATTATATGCAAACATGCTCGCTGCATTCTTGATATCCTCATCGCCTGCCCTTTCGCTCTGTGCATGCTTCTTTAATTCGTCAACCACAACAGCCTGTACATTTCGATACACCTTGACATTTTCTTTGTGCACGAAATCGTCCGAATGACGGAATTTTTCTTCCAAAAGCTCCCTGAGTGCTGCCAGCTCGTCCTGCGCGCCCTTCTCCTTCTCAATGCGCTCCGCCTCTCTCTTTTCGAAATCAGCCTCTCTGTTTCTGGTCTGCTCATCGGTGATGTCGCGCAAAGCCAAGAGCAGCTTTTGCTCATCCTCCTTCATCGCGCAGATTTTGTCGGTATTTTCACCGATCATCGTTCCCAGCTGTTCAGAAATCTCTGTATTTTTATAATTCAGCCGTCTTATCTCTTGTAAGATTCGCTCGTATTCTGCCACCTGCAGCTGCAGCTTCTTCATTTCTTCTGCCTCTGCCTGTGCGTTCGCCTTTATTATTTCCTGTGCGCTGAATTTCTGCGCCAGTTTATCGATAAAGTTATCCATAAAATAACGATGCCCCTTCCTTTGTCTGTAAATTTATCATATTGTGTATATAATAACATCTTTTTTATACGCTGACAACCGTGAAAACACGTTTCTTTAACTGAAAAACATACTTCTTTAGCGGTCAAAAGGCCTTTTCTTTTGCGAAGAAAATGTCTTTTCTTTGTACACACTGCATATATTTTAGAGCAATATTTCAAAAAAAATATACAAATTCACAAACTTATTACACTTTGTTCACAGTTTATTCATATCCCAATGGTATCGTATATATAGTGAATGAAATCACTACTTGAAATCGAAATACACATAGATAAATTTTTTCATAATAGCCCCGATACATTCCGCAAGGAGTTGTCGGGGCACTCCTCATTTTATCGGTATTCTTTAAACTGCTCTTTTTCGTTCTATGTGAAAACAATCTCAGCAAAACAGTTTTCCATACTTAAAGATCCACTTTTGATACCATTTCAGTCCGTTATAAATCTGCATTGCAAGTTCTCTGCATAATTCCTTCGCAAACGCTTCCTCCATTTTGGATACCGCTCCCGGTCTGCCATATACCGCCTTTTCAGCAATGCGTGTCATATACGCAATATCCTCCACCTTTATTGTCGGAAAATAATTCGCTATCTGCTCCGCCAGGCCTTTCTCCGTACGATCATAATCCACTGCATACCCTGCATAGCGAAGCATCTGCATTAATCGTGAAAAATGCTCACTGCAGTCTTTTTCATAAAAACGTTCCAAATAACGCAGACGTCGGCTGCTTATAAAGAACGGAAGCAATATCGCAGTATAGAACAGCACTGCCTCCGACATCCACCAAAACGGTTCGTATTCCTCCCAGGAAATGTCATTTTGCTCCCATACGCTTCCCGTATTTTCCTGTGCTTCTTCTTTCTCCGGCATTGTTATCGTAATGTCAAAGTCCTGTCTGTATTTTTCCAGTGTATGTTCCCACTCTGTCAGATCAAGTCCCGGATAAACCGGCCGGATATCTCCGTCTGCATTGGGCGTTACCTCAATCGGAATCCACCCGTAATCCTTAATAAATACCTCAACCCACGCATGCGCAGACTCATCCGTGATATGCGCTCTATAAAGACCTTTCTCCAGTTGAAAATCCGACGGATTCACTATATATCCCGACGCATATCTTGCGGGAATGCCGTATAAACGATACATCAGCGTCGCTGTCGAAGCAAAATGCTGACAATACCCTTTCCCGCTCTCAAAAAGAAAATATTCCACAATATCTTTATTTAAGGGCGCATTTCCGGGCGTCTGCGTATACGATGCCCTACTCGCCAATGTTGTCGTGATAAACGCCGTAATCTCGTCGAAATCATCTAAAGGATACGCTTCACACAGCTTTGTCAGATTCGGCAGCTTTTCTCTCGGTACATCAAGACATTCCTTGTACACAGCCTCCATATACGCGTCCTGCATATTTGCATACCACTGCGCCTGATATTCAAATGCCTTGCTCACTCTATTCCAGTCAATCTTCATATCACCTTGCTCGTAATAACGATAGTCATATCCCGAATAGGTATAATACGTACTGTATACAGTCCCGCTTAGCCACTGTCCGCCGTATGGTTTAAAATAATTTCTGTATTTTCCGCTGACATGTTTGATCGTTACATTTCGACTGTTTCGAATCCCATCTCCGGACAAAAAAGAATTCAGCGTATAATACATACCTCCATACAGCGTACTGATCGTATTTCTCCCTTGACGAATTCCCAACGCCTGCGCCACTTGATTGAACAGTCCCGCATCATCATCTCTGCTCCACTCTCCCGCATTGTATTGGTTCCCGCTGAATCCGTTTAAATACAGCGGCTCTGCTGGTAGAACATATGTTTCTATTTCGAGCTGCACTGTTCCGGTCTTATAATCGTTTCCACGGTTGATATGTCCGTCGGCAGCCGCATCAGATGCCCTGCCCGTCAGATACAGAAATGTATTGTGAACAAAGTGCTCTGCCCGATAAGCAGCATGATATAAGTTCTCCTGCTGAAACGATACCAGTAAGAATACCAACGCAAAGCATGCGACCGTCAAAATCCCGACTGTTTTCCGCATACCACATATCAAAAAAGACATTTGAAACAGAATCAAAAAAAACACTGCCCTATTGTTTGACGCAACACCTAAAACCGGTCCCACGATCAATAATACAGTCATCAACAAACAGGCAATACCATGATTTTTCCATACAAACTCCGACAAAAACAGCAACGTTGCTGCAAGCGTCATGACAAGCAAAAACAAAAAGGTCACATTCTGTCTTTCAACTGCCTCTACTTCCATAAGCGCATGCCACACATATCCTGCCTGATCCCGCAGCACATTTCGTCCTACTAAAATAACGGCAAAAATCCCGACTCCTGCTATTCCCGCCGCTGCACCAATCCGCCTGCGATTGTAAAAATATAAATACCATAATCCACCGACAAAGAGCACAATCCACAGGCATACGACGCTCTCCCACACAATAATCCCCGGCAGACCTTTCAAAAAGCACAATAATCCGTAGTTACCACAAAGAAACAATATCATTTCCTGATAGTTCTTCTTCCAAATTTTCATAAGTAAACCGATGCCTCAATTCTTCTCCATAACTTTTTACATCATAACACTCCAAAAGCAGGTTACATTTAAGCAGTCTTTGACTGCATCGTGCCTGCTTTTTCTCGTATGCCGTTTCGATCAACTTCGTTTTCTCTACAAATTCCGACTGATATATCCGCCGCATCATATTTCGATAATCCGCTCCACTTTCCACAGAAACCATCGTAAAATCAGAGCCTTTCGCCTCATACCAGCTGACATTTACATTGTATCCAATCCTTAAAATTCCAAGCACGAGCGCCGATACAACCTCATAAAATCCGTCGCGCCTCTCGCATTTCCAATCCTCGGGGATCATCATATCCAGCAATATTTCAAAGGCAGTTTCCTCATCCCGCTCAAACTCCTTGATCCAAAGTGCTCCCGCCTTCGCGCTCTGGTTCCAATGAATATAGCGCGTCGCATCTCCCACACGATACTCTCTGATTTGACGAATTTCCTTATTCTCGTCACCAAAACGCCTCACACTCGACCGATGCGCAAATTCTTCCTGTCGGTTTCGCATCGTTTCGGCAGAAGGCATCTGCATTTGCATCGCCTTCGGCTCTGGCAGCACGATCAGACGCATCTGCGCGTCCGATGTACAAGCTACGGAAAATGCAGACAGATAATCATACAGATACACTTTGCTGATCTGCACATTCAATATTCCGCAGCGTGCGCAATTAACCTTTAATTCGATTGGTTCTGCTAAGGAAGCGACCGTTTTGGAAACCTTATTTTCCTGAACAAGAACGCCCCCGTCATCATATACTTTAAAATGAACACACACTTTATGAAACGGAAGGATTCCTTCGCGCTCTATTCGTATCAGGCACTCTTTTTCGCTTCCCTTTTGGGCCTCACTGCGCTGCACAGGAATTGACAGTCTCATTTTTTTGCGCAAAACGCGCGGGACAAAAAAAAGAAAGACCAGCAAAATCCATTCCATGACAGCCAGTATCATCAATGGCATCTGCCGATACATTCCCGCAATATAATAAGATGCCGCAGCTATCACGATCAACATCAGTTTCCGCATCGGCTCTGTTCCTTTCTCACGTTCGAATATTCCTCCCTGTTTCTTGTATACAATTAAAAATGCGGCTTTTTCACCGAAGCGGCAATCTCCTCGATAATCTGCTGCTTTTGGGTTTTCTCCGACAAAGACAACGTGATGCGATGTGAAATCACATAGGGAAATTGCTGTGCAACATCATTTGGCGTACAATAATCCCTGCCGTCAAGCCACGCCTGTGCCTTTGCCATTTTTACCAGCGCGATCGTCGCCCTCGGACTTGCGCCACATTCCAAATACGGGTGGTTTCTTGTTGCCGTAACCAACTCCAACAAATATCGATACACTTCGTCTTTTATAAATACCGTGTGAATCTGTTCCTGCATGGTGCGAAATAGTTCCGGCGTTATAACAGACTGCACCTTGTCCACCTTGTTTTCCGAGCTTACAGACTTTGCCATCGTCAATTCGCTCTCAAAATCCGGATATCCCAACGTCAGCATCACCATAAAGCGATCCATCTGGGCTTCGGGCAATGACTGCGTTCCTATGCTTCCATAAGGATTCTGCGTTGCAATTACCAAAAACGGCTGCGGAACCGCTCTTGTAATACCTTCCACCGATACCTTTCTTTCCTCCATAACCTCGAGCAAAGCGGACTGTGTCTTTGGCGAGGTACGGTTCATTTCATCCGCTAGCAATAAATTACAAAAAACGCTGCCTTCATGATATACAAATCGCTTTTCCTCACTGCTGTATACGGAAAATCCCGTTAAGTCGGAAGGCATAACATCAGGCGTAAACTGCACCCTGCGGCTGTCAAACCCCAACGCTTTCGCAAATGCCGCTGCCAAAGTCGTTTTTCCCACTCCAGGAATATCTTCTATCAAAACATGCCCGTCTGCCAAAAAAGCCGTCAAAACCTCCCGTACTTCCTGCTCTTTTCCCAAAATAACCCGATTCACTTCCGTCAGTACTTTCTGCGCCAATTCCACATACATATCCTGCTGCTCACTCCTTCCCTTTTTATCTTATCCCAGTTATTTCCCCGTTTCAATTCGCATTTTGTTGCAAAATATATGCTTCATTTCTATATAAAGAATTTACGATTCTTATTGATATCGACAATATATTTATGTTAAAATTAAGAACATATTTTAGTTTTGTACCTTTTATGGCAGAAATACAGATGGAACAGGAGAGATTTTCAATGTTTCGACTATGGGCAAGAATTTTTAAAGATAACCGTATGTTGAAGGATACTGTGATTTGCAACGATGCGGACGACACACGCACACATAAAGTTTTTCATGCCATAGAAGAAGTCTGTTATCAATTTGACCTCGGAAAACCAATCTGGCTTGATGCAACCGTGGCAGACTTTAAGCGGCACAGCAAGGCGCGTTTTACATCGGACAATTTTATCGAAACGATTGATTTTGACTATTTGGAAATACAGGTAATCGAAGAGGACTAAAGCATAATCATGTTTTGGTTCTTTTTTTAGTACAATTTGATGACAAAATGCCTAATTTCCAAGATTTACACAATGACTTTTCCTACAAAATTAATAAAGTTGTATTTCATCAGTTGACATTGGATATGATAAGGGGTAGTATTATTGTAATCATAACGTAGTTTTTAATACTACATGTATCAATTATAAAAACCAGTTTTATTTTAAAAGGAGGAATCATTATGCAATTAACAATTCGTGAACCCGGCAGCGCCATTACTCATTTCATTGCATGCCTTATGGCATCAATCGCCGCATTACCCCTTATCTTAAAGGCAAGCAGCGGCACAACCACAATGGCATTGACAATCTTTGCAGTCAGCATGATTTTACTGTATGGCGCAAGCACACTCTACCACAGTGTCAATGTCAGCGCAAAGGCACTAGGCATTTTTCGCAGAATCGACCATATGATGATTTTTGTTCTGATTGCCGGCTCTTATACTCCTGTATGTCTGATTATACTCGGCGGAAGTTTGGGATATTCTCTGCTTGCTCTTGTATGGGGTGTTGCCATCGCCGGAATGATGATCAATATTGTTTGGATCACCTGTCCAAAGTGGTTTTCTTCGGTAATTTATATCGCAATGGGCTGGATTTGTCTCTTGGTATTTGGAACACTTTGGAACACACTTCCCCATGCAGCGTTTGGATGGCTTCTTGCGGGCGGTATTATCTACACGATCGGCGGTATTATTTATGCGATGAAGCTCTCTGTTTTTAACTCGCTCCATAAGTATTTCGGTTCTCATGAAATTTTCCATCTCTTTGTCATGGGAGGCAGTATTTGCCACTTTATCTTCATGTATTGCTATGTTGCTTAATGTACCAGTGCCGTTACTTTTTGTCACTGTACGATCGCGATTTTCCCATCACAAACAGTCAATAGGCGCCGCCGAATAGCGGCGCTTTTATTTTTTCAAACATATGTTTATACTATAATTATTCTACTGTAATTGGGACGCAGCCGCAAATTTTTCCGTCTAATGTATAGAAACATGAAAAAATGTTTCCTGTGCGCACAAAAAAGATAGAAAGGAGATGCACGAAATTAAAATGGAAAGCTTAATACTGGAAGCGAAAAAAGGGAATTCGGATGCCTTTACCCGCCTGATGCAGTCACAGCTACAAAATATGTACAAAGCAGCAAGCGCTATCCTGAACAATGATGAAGATGTGGCAGATGCCATATCGGACACCATACTAACCTGTTGGGAAAAACTGTACCAACTAAAAAATCCGACATTTTTCCGCACATGGATGACACGTGTCCTGATTAATAAATGCAAAGATATCATCAGAAAGCAAAGCGGATTTATATCGGTAGAGGAGCTTCCGGAACAACCCGTGTACGATACGAAATATGAAAATGCAGAATGGAAGGACGCGCTGAATACATTGGATGAAAAGCACAGGCTTGTGATGGTGCTGTATTATGTAGAAGGATTTAATACAGTTGAAATCAGTGATATGCTTGAGCTGCCGGAGAGCACGGTTCGGAGCAGACTTTCCAGAGGACGCAAAAAACTAGCTAGAAGTTTTATAGGAGGTAAGGAATATGAACGAGCGTGATACGATGAGTGTTTTACAGTCCGATATTGTGATACCCGAAATTGTACAGAAGAAGGCAAATATGGCATTTCAAAAGATACATGAATCAAGCGCTATAGACGGCAAGGTACAAACAAATATTCGGGTTGTTCAAAAAAGAAAGCCACGTAAGAAAAAAAGAGGAATAATTGTATTTGTTGCCGCGGCAGTTCTCGCTTTGGGAAGCATTACAGTGCTTGCCGCATATCAAAACTGGAGCAAAAGTCTTTCGGAGGAATTCCGGATTTCAGAGGAACAAAAAGAGGACTTACAAGAGGAAGGAGCGGTGGCATTTGCCATGCAAAGCCAAACACAAAACGGTGTCAC
Source organism: Lachnospiraceae bacterium (assembly GCA_014804225.1). GTDB lineage: Bacteria > Bacillota > Clostridia > Lachnospirales > Lachnospiraceae > COE1. Next base: position 1,161 of record JAAVAF010000045.1, on the reverse strand, counting down.
TGTGACAGCGCAGCAAAGCATTACCGATAATTATTTTGCGCACTTAAGTTTTCACGTTGAGGGTTACGATTTACCAAAGGATGCGCAGGAAAACTATGCGGAACCGTGCTTTGAGTATATCAACATCACAGTGGACGGAGGTTATGATTACAATATGTCCGGCAGTTTTTATGACGGACTGGTAATAGGACCGGACGGCAAAGCGGTCTATGCGGACGGGTCACCGATTGATTATGATGCGCCAGGCAGCTTGGCGCGCTATGTACAAGACGACGGAAGTTTGGAATATTTAATCACACTTTCGAACGCAGAAAAGGGGTATTTTTTAAATAAAGAAATTACTGTGGAATTTGAGAATTTAGGAACCGTTCATAAGGCTGAATACCTCAAAGAACATGAGGTAACAGGAAAGTGGCGCTTTCAGTGGAACCTTCAGGGCACAGACAGCATGAAAGAATATATGCTGAACGAACCACTTGGCGATACGGGCGCAACGGTGATAAAGGCGGAAATTTCACCGATTTCCATGCATGTGGAGTACAATTTCCCGTATCAGACATATACAGAAATGGGATTTGACCAAGACGGTAATCCGATTGAAAGTGAACTGTTTGTCGAGGCACCGCCGCTTGCAGGTGTAAAATTAAAAGACGGCACGCTTTATCAGTACCTATGTAACGGCGGTTCAGAAGGCTATCGCTCTGACGATAAAAACACATATTTCGGAACATATGCAAATGACAGGATTATTGATACTGACGAGATCGCATATCTAGTGTTTAGAAAGAAAATCAACGACATGTATTCAGAGAGCGACTTTTATTTTGTTCCTGTGAACTAAAAAATCACCAAACGCCGACACGCTCTGCGTGCCGTATTATTGGACTAAGAAGATAGGCGATTTTTGTCTATCTTCTTTACATTTTCGACATAAATTGTTAGAATAGAATCGATATCGGCTATTATTCCTTTTACTATAGGAGGTTCACCATTGATTGATACAAAATTTAGCATAGCCCATGCCGCAGGACGCTTTGATATGGCTTTGAATATTATCGACGGAAATTCACAAATGTTTGGCTTAATGGGCACAGAAAACTACTTTTCACTTTACAAAATGATGAATACAGAAGAAAAACAGCGGGTTTCTGATGCTGCTTT
>JAAVAF010000044.1 GCA_014804225.1 Lachnospiraceae bacterium | reverse complement strand
GCACTTACTTATCATGATCCTGCATCTTTTGCTGCATAAAGGCTTTATACAGCTTCCGTCTTTGCAGCATCTCCTTTTGTTCCCTGTCCTGCTCAATTTGCCGCTTGATATTTTCGGCAATCCATATCGCCTTTATCTTATCAATGATTTCTTCTTCTTTACTCTTTTTAGGAAGATCATATTGCAGCATCTGCTGCTGTCTGCGTTTGTTATTTTTGTAATCCTTATCCCACTTCTCTATTTTTTCGTGTTCGCTCGCCATTTCTTTCTGTTTCTTGTAACTGTCCCGTGTAGCAGCGCTTGTCGCAAAGATCTTAACAGGTCTTTGCGGTCTGGGCGGCATCTGATAAAAATATGCTCCGTTTGGCACAGGCTGCTGATTTTGTGCAGCTTGCATATTACGTGCAGCAGTATTATCTGTGTTGTTAGAAACATACGGATTGTTCATAAGGTACTCATATGCCTTTTGCAGTTTGAGATAATATTCTTTCGTATCACCCAAAGGATTCGCATCAGGGTGATAGAGCTTTGCCTTATATCGGTATGCTCTTTTTATCTGATCATCAGATGCATTTTCCTTTATTCCAAGAAAGTAGCAAGCTTCTTTTCTTGTCATATTGATAACCATATCCTTTCCGTAACTATGCACAAAGCAGCATACCACCTCATGCATAAATACAATATTTGTATCACGACATCATTTGCAGTTCGCAATTTGATTCGTCTACCAATATTTTTGTTTCACGGAGTCAAATTTATACAAAAACGCTCCCAAATTATGGGAGCGCATTTCGTACAAAATACAATTATCCTCTGTTTTTATACAAGCTCAAGAACTACCTGCATAGCGCCATCACCCTTACGCTGACCAACCTTGATTATTCTTGTATAACCACCGTTACGTCCAACATACTTAGGTGCAATCTCGTCAAACAGCTTCGCTACAAGGTCGATCTCTTTCGTATTTCTCTTCTTTCCTGCATTGTTTTGCGGAACTTCTGTTACAGAATATAACACCTTAAGCATCTGTCGTCTTGCATGAAGTCTCGAAGGCATATCCTTCTTAATCTCCTTCTCCACCTCATCATAAACAGTAACCTTCTTACCGTCCTTTACTTCCTTTACTCTCTTGCCGTCTTTATCTTTTCTCGGCACCTTCGCTGTAACCTTCACCATCTCAAAGTTATCCTTTTCCTTTACAGCTAATGCAATCAGACCCTCGACAATTTTCTTTACTTCTTTCGCTCTTGCTTCCGTTGTGATAATTCTGCCATCCTTACTTGCGATTAACGCAGTAACCTGACCTCTAAGTAATGCTTTTCTCTGACTTGATGTTCTTCCAAGTTTTCTATAACCTGCCATAATTGGCTCCTTTCATTGTGAGGCACATCATCTACATATCATGCAGACTACCCTCATTGGTGGGACAAATGACAACGCACGTTGGACTTACTTATCAAATGCCATTAATAAACTCCATCTCTGAGCACAAATGCGAACGCATCGGAATTACCGCATCTGCGATTGTATTAATTAATACATATCTTAAATTTACAACTTCTTACTCCTCGGAAGGATTAAGCTGTAAACCTAACTCCTTTAACTTTGCCAACACCTCGTCTAATGACTTGCGTCCTAAGTTGCGGACCTTCATCATATCCTCCGACGTTCTGTTTGTCAGCTCCTCGACAGTATTGATGCCGGCTCTCTTGAGACAGTTGTATGAGCGAACCGAAAGTTCCAACTCATCAATACTCATCTCAAGTACTTTTTCTTTCTCGTCATCCTCTTTCTCATTAATCACGACAGCGCCTGTACCAAGCTCTGAAAGATTGATGAAAAGTTTGAGATGCTCACTTAAAACCTTCGCTGCAAGACTCACAGCTTCATCGGGTTCCAATGTGGCATTCGTGTATACATCCAGTGTAAGCTTATCATAGTCAGTAACCTGACCAACACGGGTATTTTCTACTGTAACATTAACTCTTTCTACAGGAGTATAGATTGAATCAACCGCAATCACTCCAATCGGCAAATCTTCGCTCTTGTTCTTATCAGCGCTAATGTAACCTCTGCCTTTCGTAATCAGTATCTCCATGTAAAGTTTGCTGTCCTTACCGCCATTTAATGTGGCGATAACCTGATCGGGATTCATAATCTCGATATCCGGATCCACCTGAATATCAGATGCCTTGATGACACCTTCTCCCGAAAAATCAATCACTGCCTTCTTAACTTCATCAGTTTCGCTGCTGTTCTTAATTGCCAGACTCTTAAGGTTCATGATGATCTCAGTTACATCTTCCTTCACGCCCGGAATCGAACTGAACTCATGCAATACACCATCAATCTTAACCTGACTTACAGCCGCACCGGGTAGGGAAGCAAGCATAATTCTTCTAAGTGAATTACCGAGTGTAATTCCATAGCCTCTCTCCAAAGGCTCAACTATAAATCTACCATATTTTTTGTCTTCAGAGATTTCTGCCACTTCAATATTTGGACTGTCAAAATCAAATGCTAACACTGTATATACCCTCCTTTATGAATGTGATGAAACTATATTATGAAACGAATGAATTCGTTTCATGCGCGCCAACCACATAACGCTAAAAGCGTTTAAATCCCTTATGCTAAAAATTGTTATATATGGTTTTCCGCATTGTGGTTGTGTGCATTATAAAAAGATGCAACAATAGAAAGTACGCGCCGCGCACTTCCTACTGTTAAAATTTTATTGTTGCGATTATTTAGAATATAACTCGACGATAAGCATCTCATCTACCGGAACATCAATCACTTCTCTTGTGGGAAGCTCTTTAATGGTTCCTTTAAAGTTCTCTTGGTCAACATCCATCCACTCAGGAACTAATCTGCCATTCGTAACTTCGGCGATATCCTTATATCTCTGTAAGCTTCTTGACTTCTCTCTAATTTCAATCACATCGCCGGCACTGATTAAATACGACGGAATATTTACGCGCTTTCCATTCACCAATACGTGCTTATGACCAACGATCTGTCTAGCCTCTCTTCTTGTTCTCGCAAAACCCATTCTAAAAACGACACTGTCAAGTCTTCTTTCCAGAAGAACCATAAGGTTTTCACCTGTCATGCCTTTCATTCTATCAGCCTTTTCATAGTAATTACGGAAAGGTCTTTCAAGCACACCATAGATGAACTTTGCCTTCTGCTTTTCTCTAAGCTGCAAACCATACTCGCTCATCTTCTTTCCGGCTCTTGGTGACTTTCTTTTAGACTTCTTATCATATCCTAAAAATACAGGATCCAAATCAAGAGATCTGCATCTTTTAAGTACAGGAACTCTATTAACTGCCATGTTTTTATCCTCCTAAATTTGTGCACACAAAATAAAATTATTTTGGTGCATACGTGCCACTATTCTTTCTAATACTTTAAATATACACTAGACTCTACGACGCTTGGGCGGGCGGCATCCGTTATGTGGAACGGGAGTCACATCCTTAATGCTCGTCACTTCAAGGCCACATGCCTGAAGCGCACGGATTGCAGCTTCTCTTCCTGAACCGGGTCCCTTCACCATAACATCTACCGATTTCAGACCATGTACCAAAGCTGCCTTTGTAGCTGTTTCTGCTGCCATCTGAGCAGCATATGGAGTAGATTTCTTTGAACCTCTAAATCCCAGACCACCGGCACTTGCCCATGAGAGTGCATTTCCCTCTGTATCTGTCAATGTAACAATTGTATTGTTAAATGATGACTGGATATGTGCCTGTCCGCGTTCAACGTTTTTCTTTACACGCTTTTTTGTTACTTTTTTTGCAACTTGTTTAGCCATTTTAAACTAACCTACTTTCTCCTATAATCATTGTTTACAGCTCAAATATCAAATCTTAGACTTCATATTTGTAATAGTTTGACGTAAGTCAAAACTATTTACTCAGCGCAAGCTGAGGCTATTTTTTCTTATTTGCTACTGTTCTCTTCGGACCTTTTCTTGTTCTTGCATTGGTCTTTGTTTTCTGACCACGAACAGGAAGTCCTTTTCTATGACGGATACCACGATAGCATCCAATTTCCTGTAATCTTTTGATGTTCAATGCGATTTCACGACGAAGATCACCCTCTACCATGTAATCTGCATCGATAATAGAACTAATCTTCTTCACATCATCATCTGTCAAATCCCTTACACGAATATCAGGATTTACTCCTGCCTTCTCAAGGATTTTGTTGGAGCTTACTCTACCGATTCCATAGATGTAAGTCAATCCAATTTCTACACGTTTTTCTCTTGGTAAGTCAACACCAGCGATACGAGCCATGTTAAAATTCCTCCATTTTGTTCCATAATAGTCTTGTATCCTTCTTCGTTGTACAAGCTATCATTATTAATAGTAAACTAATTGATTGGGGTATGAACTACCCGATCGGATAAATATCCGATTTGTCCGATACTACTCGGGGCAGAATATTCTTTTTTCTGCCACACCAATTATCAATAGCATAACTGGTGCTTCATGCGAAATGATTCTCGGTATCAAGAAGTAAACACACAACAGGCAAACCTGTCATATATTCATAGTACACATCCGCTTTGACGGAAGCGGTGCGCACATCAGCCGCTTTTTTGTAAACAAAGACAATGAAATTATCCCTGTCTCTGCTTATGCTTCGGGTTTTCACAGATGATTCTGATTCTGCCCTTTCTCTTGATAACTTTGCATTTTTCGCAAATAGGTTTTACTGATGATCTTACTTTCATCTTAATCCTCCCTTCTTGCTATGCCTTGTGAATTTCTGACAAGCGCAAGCACAAATATGCTTGCCACATTTCAAAAAGACCGTTTTACATTATAACATGCATGCTTTTGAAAAGCAAGTCTTAATGCGAAATATTTTCCAAATATTTTCCAGAATATTTTATTTCCTATTTTTCTTTACTTATCTCTCCAAATAATTCTTCCTTTTGACAAATCATACGGTGAAAGCTCTAGCGTTACCTTGTCACCCGGAAGAATACGAATAAAATTCTGCCTTAGCTTTCCACTGATGTGGGCAAGTACTCTATGACCATTTTCAAGTTCTACCTGAAACATCGTATTTGGGAGTTTTTCAACTACTGTTCCTTCGATTTCGATTACATCGGACTTTGACATTATTCTACCTCCTAAATGCCTTTACAATATTGTTTTATTTGATACTTAATTTCTTCGTTTGTCACAGAAGTCAAATCTGTTCTTTTGTTTTCTTTTTTGATAACCTGTATGTGTTTCTTGTTTTTTTTCTTTAGTTTGTCAGTGGTTCTTACATCTCCATCGGCCAGATACACATAATCCGCATCTTCTTTCATAATCAGATACACCCTGCCTTTATCGTGTCCCGAAAGTGAATATGCTAAATATCCTGTCATTTTCATCCCCCATACTGACCGAACCAAACATCGTTTTACCTTGGCAGCCTTTCTTGGTCACTTACAAAAGTGTTAAAATTTCCGGCTCACCGTCAGTCACAAGAATCGTATTTTCATAATGGGCAGACAGTGAACCGTCCTCGGTCACGACCGTCCAGTCATCATCAAGCCACTCAACCTCATAACCGCCCATATTAATCATCGGCTCTACTGCAAGCGTCATTCCTGCTCGAAGCTTTATGCCTTTTCTCTTCTGCCTGAAATTAGGTATCTCCGGCTCCTCATGAAGCGACATGCCAATCCCATGTCCGACCAAATCCTCCACAATACCATATCCAAACTGCGAAATGTACTCATCAATTCTATTCGAAATATCGTGCAGATGATTTCCAGCTCTCGCTTTTTTAATCCCCTCAAAAAAGGAATTTCTCGTTTCATCAATCAGCTGCTGTGCCTCCAGACTGATACGCCCTACTCCATACGTACGTGCCGCATCGGAATGGTAACCTTTATAAATCAATCCACAGTCCAGACTGACAATATCACCTTCCTGAAGGATCCGGTCCGCACTTGGTATTCCGTGTACCACTTCATCATTGACCGAAACACAGATTGATGCCGGATATCCGTCGTAATTTAGAAAATTTGGTACGCAGCCGTATCCTCTGATCAGTTTTTCGCCAAGCTGATCAATATATAATGTTGAAATTCCTGGCTCAATCGCTTGTGCCAACTCCTCATGCACTTTTGCAAGAAGCTTACAAGAATGTCTGATCAAGTCTATTTCACGCTGCGATTTAATTGAAACAGCCATCTTAAATAACCATGCCCTTTCATACCTGTCTATTTTGCAGATACATTATTGATACAACATCTTTTTGCTTATAAACATTTTACTTCTTATTTCTACTGTAATATGTTTACAATCGCCGCAAAAACATCCTTCATGTCTGCCGTTCCATCGACTGACTGCAGCACACCCTTTTTCGAATAGAACTCGATAAGCGGCTGTGTCTGATCATGATATACACCAAGACGGTTCTTGACAGTTTCTGGCTTATCATCATCTCTCAAAATAAGCTCTGAAGCACACTTATCGCAAACGCCTTCCTTCTTGGGCGGAATATGAACAAGATGATACGTTGCGCCACACGTCACGCAAGCACGTCTGCCCGACATTCTATTAATGATATTCTCGTCCGGAACATCGACATTAATTGCATAGTCAATCTGATCGCCAAGCTCTGTGAGCGCTTTATCAAGCACCTCTGCCTGTGGTATTGTTCTCGGAAATCCATCCAACACATAACCGTTCTTGCAATCCTCCTGTGCCACTCTGTCAAGCAATATCTTCACTGTAAGCTCATCGGGAACAAGAAGTCCCTGGTCCATGTACTTCTTAGCCTCCATTCCAAGCTCTGTACCGTTCTTGATGTTCGCACGGAAAATATCACCCGTTGAAACATGAGGGATATTAAATTTCTCTGCGATCATCTTTGCCTGTGTTCCTTTTCCTGCACCAGGTGCGCCCAACATAATAATTTTCATTTTGTGTCCTCCTTGCAAAAAGTGTTTCTTTGTATCTTATAAATGCGTTCTTAATACTTTGAATTCAAAATATTCCTGATTAAAATCCCGCAATACGCTCAATTCAAAGTATTGCTACTCCTTTTAGACTAAGACAACATACAGAAGCAAAGCGCCCGCTTTGCTTCTGTCTATCACCTTGCTGATTATAATTAATCATTTAAAAAGCCTTTATAGTTTCGTACAAGCATCTGTGACTCGATCTGTTTGATTGTCTCAAGCACAACGCTTACAATAATAATCAAGCTCGTTCCACCGAAGGAAACAGATGCATTAAATACACCATTAAAGAAGAACGGTACAACTGCAACGATTACAAGACCGACTGCACCAATGAAAATAATTGCATTGAGCACCTTTGTCAAATAATCACTGGTAGGCTTGCCCGGTCTGATACCCGGTATAAAGCCGCCCTGTTTCTTCATATTATTTGCAATCTCTAACGGATTGAAGGTCAATGATGTATAGAAATAAGCAAAAAATACTGTCAATACGATATATATTACAAGACCGATCGAATATTGCAACTGATTTGGATTACACCAGTTGTCCTGATTCAAACCATTCAGAATCTGCCGCCATACACCGTTTCCTTTATATCCAACCAGTGTTGAAATCATAATCGGTGTCTGCATTAATGACGATGAAAAGATAATTGGAATAACGCCCGCTGTATTTACCTTTAACGGGAGGAATGTCATCTGACCGCCAACCATCTTATTGCCTTGAATTTTCTTTGCATACTGAACGGGAATTTTACGTACAGCACTGTTAAGTACTACTACAAAAACAACCATCGCCAAAACAATCGCAATAATGATCAATGCAGCAACAACTGCCAACGGAATTGACTTGCCTTGGCAGAACTGCTCATACAAGCTACTAAAATCATCCGGCAAACGAGAAATAATGTTAATCACAAGCACGATGGAAATACCATTACCAACACCATTTTCCGTAATCCGCTCACCAATCCACATAAGGAATGCACTGCCCGCCGTTAATACAGCGATTACGGAGATAACCTCCAACGGACCGTAATGCTCTAACAGACCTTGGTTTCCAAAACCGATTGCCATAGCACCACTCTCAATCAGCGCCAACGCAACGGTAACATAACGTGTAATGGAAGCTAATTTCTTTCTTCCATCCTCACCTTCTTTTTGCATCTCCTCAAGCTTCGGAATTGCAATTGTAAGAAGCTGTATGATAATAGAAGATGTAATGTACGGTGTGATATTCAATGCAAACACAGACATTCTTGAGAAAGAACCACCCGTGAATGCATCAAAGAAGTTAAATGCACCACCCGTCAATTGTTCAAACCATGAAGCGAAATAGTCTCTGTTTACACCCGGAATGGGGAGCTGCGAACCAAAGCGGATCACAACCAACATAAAGAATGTAAACAACAGCTTATTTCGAATTTCCTTAATTTTAAAAGCGTTCT
>JAAVAF010000043.1 GCA_014804225.1 Lachnospiraceae bacterium | reverse complement strand
GACTGCCTGACGGAAACGGAGCGTTTTTGCAGATGCGTTTCGAGCCACTGGTTTACATAATTGTTTTGAATTGGTAAAGAGGTTTGAAATTCAAAACGCCAGTGCAAATAGGAGATTGTAAAAAACGCGGCGCATAATATCATTCCTGTAAGCCAAATCGTGAGTGTTGCAGGAACGGGTGTTATTTTATTAGATGACTGCACCATTTCACCTGTTTGTTCATGGGATGTTGCTTCAATAGGTCCAAGTATTACGGTTGTAGGTGTTTCCGTGTATATAGCTTCTGTATTAATTGCATTTTCTATATTTATCGTTTTTACAAATTCAAGCGTCGTTGGACTTATCAAAGTATACACACTGAATTCAGACGGCACCGTGTATGGAATGAGCAGCCTGAAAAGGACAATTCCCCATAAGATCAAAAACGTTTTTTTCGGCAGCTTATTGATTGCCACTGCGCGGATTACCGCAATCACGATAATCAGGACTGCGCCGGAAAAGCTCATTTGCAATAAACTCATAATCGTTACCTCATTCTTCGGTGTGAAGTCTTAGAAGTTCTTAGCGAAACAGCCTTTGCTGTGAGTCTTAGTACTTCTCTTCACACTAATCCCCTACAATCTGTCTTAATTTTTCAATCTGTTCTGCAGACAGCCTTTTTCTGCCTAATAACGCCGCAAACAGCTTATCGGCGGAGCCATCGTATATTTTGTTAATCAGTTCATTTGTTTCCGCCTCCTGCACTTCCTCTTTTGGAATGAGTGCATGACACATAAAGTTTGGTTCGGAGCGTTCAATCGCTCCTTTTTTAATACATCTTTTGATTAATGTATAGGTGGTATTCATATTCCACCCGATTTCTTCCTTCAGAATATCTGATATGTGCTTTGCCGTTGTATCACCCTCCTGCCAGAGCACTCCCATGACCTTCAGTTCAGAATCAAACAGTTTTATGTCCATTGTGTTACTCCTTTCACACGACTACAGTAGTTTGTGTAATCATATGATATCTCCTTTTCTGTATTTTGTCAATACTACTGCAGTAGTTTGTGCGAAATATTTGTAATTTTCTTATACATCAATAAAAAAACACAAATCCCCATCATAATTGACATGGATTTGCGTCTTTTGCTCCTTAAACTTAACTTATTCATATATCATTATTTATTTGATTTTCCAACGGCACAACTGCCAACGTTTTTCCTAAAGGAGCCAATACCTTTAATATGGTACCTAATTGTGGATTCGTGCTTCCCTTTTCCATTCTTGCAATAACAGGCTGCTTTACCCCGCTCAATTCTTCCAGTTTCTTTTGACTGATACCCTTTTCCTGCCTTGCCTTTATCAATTCCCCGATAATCGCCACTCGCAGATTACTTTCCGCTATTTCTTCCGAGGTAAGAATACTTTCCATAAATTCCAGAACATTCCCGCCAACGGCATTCGCTCCGCGCTCGTTTAAGTCTTTAAAATTCTCCTGTGCCTGTGCTATAGCCCGTGAATACTCTTCATCCATCCCTATCATATTACCTCCTATCCCTGATAATCGTTTAAATTCTTCTTTGCCCGCTCAATTTCCCGTCGTGGGGTTTTCTGTGTCTGTTTCCTAAAAACGTGCAGCAACACAAAACCATTGCCGTTCCTGCTTGCCAGTCCTGCTATATATTCTTTTACAGGTTCTTTTCCGTTGCTATCTTTGTAAAAAAATATCTTGTACAATAATTATGCCTCCTGTTAAGGCTTATTATACTTAAAAGTTATTATCATATCAATAACTTTTAAGTTATTATTTTATGTTGATATACTACAAAAACGCAAATCCTCATCATAATTGACATGGATTTGCGCTTTTCTGTTTATTCTTAAATTCTTATTCTTTTATTCTGTCAAGCTCTGTAAGATTTACGCCCAAGCTTGATAATGTTACTTTTAGTTCAATATACCGTTTATACATCGAAGCATATGTGTCCGGTGCTGCTTCTTTAATCGGTATCATCCAATCTTGTAATCTTGAAAATTCCGTTACATAATCTTTTATAATATCTGCTGCACCTGGCATATTATCATCCGCTTTCTATCATACTTTTTTCGGTAACATTGGTACTTGTATTATATCACACAGTTTAAAAGATGTAACTACCTTTTGACACTAGCATCATAATATTGTAAACATCGTTGTCTCCGAATATCAAGAATTTTCTTTTCAATTTCTTTGTCCGACATATTAGGTTCTATAATATTTTGTTTCCTAAGATCTTCAAGCTCTGAATAATCATTTTCACAGAGACGTGCTAAACAAACAAGCGATTTTATTCCAAAATCTTTCCATTCAGGTTTTATAGAGTCATCAGCATTATAATAATCTCTGTAACTGCTCACAAGTAAGATTTCACTTGCAGTTGATTTGGGTATGCCGACACCCTTCTCTAACATTTCACTCATATTTTTAAATATCACTTTGTATTATAAAATTAGGAATATTATATATTAACGCCTGTTCTTCGCTTTTTCCAAAACCGCTTATCTCTGCATAAAATTCCTCACATAACACTGCATTTGGAAAATACATCATTAGCATTTCTCTTCCCAATGTAAAGACTGGTATATCGGCCCCTGTATCAAACAGACAGCGTATCTTCTTATTCCCATCCTGTACATTGATTTCAAACACTGGTCTGTCTACTTTATTGGAAAGCTTTTTCCTTAATTTCTCCATGTATATACCCCGCTACACAATTTTCAGTTGTTCTGTCAATGTACATATCTTCATTAAAATGCTGTTTCATATACAGTGCTATATCTTTATCCGCTATCACGTCAACCAGTATTCCATCCTCCATATCAATCCCCGACATTCTGCAATCCTTAAATGCCACCCATGAATCTGGAAAAATATCGACCGTTTCATCCCATGTCAAACGTTTTCCGATATATTGATTTTTGTCAAATGCCATCAAACACCACTTCCTTTCTGAAAAGACATGATACCATTTCCCTATTCCCATTATACTAAAAAAGCAACTTCAAAACCACCTTATTTTCCCCACTACTCATACAACACCGCCATATCCGCAAGCACCCGATCCGTATGCTCCATCATCAGCTCCGCCTCTTTTTCAACCAGCCCATACTTCTTATACCGGAACACAAAATTTGGCGTTCCCTTTGCGGAAAACTCCATCGTCCCTTTATACCGCTCCATAAATTCCGGCAGTTTTTCCACATGCACAGGCGCATAAGGCTCCATCAAAAACGTAATCTGTCCTACCTTTCCCTTGATTTCCGTCACATACCGCTGATGCGCCGTCACTCTGATGAGTGAAATTTTTATCAAATTCTCCACGGACTTTGGCACAGCTCCAAACCGATCCTTGAGCTCCTTTCGCATATCGTCACACTCTGCCTCATTTTCCAGACTTGCAATCCGCTTATAAATATCAAGCTTCTGCACCTCATTGACAATATACGAAGCCGGAATAAACGCGTCCACGTCCATATCCACATACGTGTTGAAATCCTCGTCCGTCGTCTTGATCCCCTTCAAGGTCTTTACCGCCTCATTCAAAAGCTTGCAGTAAAGGTCATACCCAACTGCCTCCATATGCCCATGCTGCCGCTCACCTAAAATATTTCCCGCGCCTCGGATTTCAAGGTCGCGCATCGCAATCTTAAAGCCACTGCCCAAATCCGTAAACTCCTTAATCGCTTGCAAGCGCTTTTCTGCCACCTCTTTCAACATCTTATCCTTCTTGTACATCAAAAACGCATACGCCGTGCGGTTTGAACGGCCCACTCTTCCGCGGAGCTGATAAAGCTGTGAAAGCCCCATATTGTCCGAATCATGAACAATCATCGTATTAACATTGGAAATATCAAGCCCCGTTTCAATAATCGTCGTTGAAACAAGCACATCAATCTCCCCGTTAATAAACTCAAACATAATCTTTTCCAACTCGTGCTCCTTCATCTGTCCATGTGCAAATGCCACATTTGCCTCCGGCACAAGCTTTGCAATACGGTGCGTAACATCGTCAATATTATTCACACGATTGTATACATAATAAACCTGACCATCTCTGGATAACTCACGCAGAATTGCCTCACGCACAAGTTCCTCATTATACTCCATCACATACGTCTGAATCGGCTGCCGCTCGCCTGGTGCCTCCTCCAAAACGCTCATATCCCGAATCCCCAATAGGCTCATATGAAGCGTTCGCGGAATCGGTGTGGCAGTCAATGTCAGCACGTCAACATCGTCCTTAATCTGCTTAATCTTCTCCTTATGACGCACACCAAAGCGCTGCTCCTCATCAATAATTAAAAGCCCCAGCTCCTTATACTTCACATCATCCGACAGCAGTCGGTGTGTCCCTATGACGATATCCACCATCCCTTTTTTAAGACCTTCTATGGTCTTTTTCATTTCACCCGCAGTCCGAAACCGCGAAAGCATCTCCACCGTCACAGGAAAATCCTTCATACGCTGAATAAATGTATTGTAATGCTGCTGTGCAAGAATGGTCGTCGGCACAAGATAGGCTACCTGTTTCCCGTCCTGCACTGCCTTAAATGCAGCACGAATCGCGATCTCGGTCTTTCCGTAACCGACATCGCCGCAAATCAGCCGATCCATAATACGCGAGCTCTCCATATCGTTTTTTGTCGCCTCAATTGCAAGCAGCTGATCTTCCGTTTCCTCAAAAGGAAACATCTCCTCAAACTCCTGCTGCCACACAGTGTCCTTGCTGAACACAAACCCTTGCTTTTTCTGACGCACCGCATACAATTCCACCAAGTCCTTTGCAATTTCATTGACAGCCGTCTTTACCCGCGACTTAGTCTTGGACCACTCCTGTGTACCAAGCTTGTTCAGCTTTGGTTTCTTTGCTGCATCTGCCGCGGCATACTTCTGAATGACATCAAGCCCTGTCGCCAAAATATAAAGATTTCCACCGTCGCGGTACGCAATCTTGATATAATCCTTTACAACCTTGTCTACCTCAACCTTCTCAATTCCCTTGTAAATGCCCAACCCGTGGTTTTCATGCACCACATAGTCGCCCACTTTCAAGTCGGAAAAATCCTGTATTTTGGTACCGCCGCCAAAGCTTTTCTTCCGCTTCTTTTTTTTCTGCTGCTTTCCGAAAATATCCGTTTCCGAAATGACGGCAAGCTTCAAATAAGGGTACTCAAACCCCTTTAGCGCAAGACCATGAAACGTGATAATCTCGCCCGGCTGCTGCTCGCGTTGNGCATCCTCCGAATAAAATGCNCCAAGCCCCTCGTCCATCAAATCACTTGCAAGNCGCTTTGCACGNGTTACAGANGTGGACAAAATCAGCACGCGAAAACCCTTCTTTTTATAGAACTTCAAATCTTTCACAAGCTCCGGAAAGCTATNANTATAAGNAGANANATTNNTCGCATTCACCAANNATCGGTNTGCANACTNNAAACCAAAGTTCTTAAATTCCATCGCAGAAAGNGCTAAAACACGCTTTCTCTCAAGCCTTGCCATAATCTCCTGCNCCGAAAAAAGCACGTCCTGCTGCCGNGGAAGAATATATCCCCCCAGNGCCCTGCTCGACATACTCTCACGAAACTCCANCTCNACTGCCCTAGCGTGCTCCTCCACACGCAGCGGCTCGTCAAGATAAATACAGCAATTCCTNTTTCCGAAAAAGTCCACAAANGACATGGTATTCTCATAAAAATANCCNAGAAAACTCTCTAAATTGATNTAGCTTTGAAACTGCGTCACCTGCTCCTTCAAATCCCGAATATAGGTTTCCANACGGTGNGCCTCCTCGGGCTTTGTNTCGTTTCTAAAAGNTTCCGCTCTTTTTTTGCAATCCTTCTCAATCTCGCGAAAGCCCGCATCTAGTGCCTGCTTGGAAAGAATCAGCTCCGTCGCCGGATAAACTGACACTTGTGTCATATTTTCTTCAATAGAACGCTGACTTAACACATCAAACGAACGAATGGATTCGACTTCATCCCCCCAAAGCTCGATTCTGACAGGATTATCCGCCGTCAAATCAAAAATATCCACAATGCCGCCACGAATAGAAAACTGCCCTGCTGCCTCCACCTGATAGTTCTTCTCATACCCCATCGCTACCAGCTTTTTCGCAAGCGCATTCTCCTCAATCACACTACCCTTGCTTATCGTAATAATATTTTCTTCCAAAACAGACAGCGGCACCTGATGCGCCATCAGCGCGGCAAACGTCGTCACAATCGTAATCGGCTCGCCCTCTAAAATGCGTCGTTGTACGTCAAGCCGCTCCTTAGAAAGCTGCCTGCCATGAATATCCGCCTGATAAAAAATCAAATCCTTCGCAGGATAAAAATAGGACTCGCGACAATAAAGCCGACAGTCCTCAAGCAGCTCGCGCGCCTTAATATCGCTGTAAGTCACAATCAGCCTTACATCGAAATCCGCCCGTTCATCTTTCGCACCAAGCCCGAATATCATATGAAGCTTCTGTGAATCCACGCACCCACTGATGCTTACCTTTCCGTCCTCTTTCTCAAGCGCACGCACAATTTCCTCATATTCGCCAAGCTCTTTGAGTGGCGCAAGCAATATATTCACCTGTTTCCCTCCATATCTCTTTCCTTCACGCTTTGCGATTTTTTATTATAATCATTCATCGCCCTGTCAACCTCTCCCGCAAGCATCAGATTGACAGCACCATCCACCTTTTCCATACTATCCTTCATTACCGCAAGCTCCTCTTTACTGAAGTGCCCGAGCACATAGTCTGCAAGGTCATACCCCTTTGGCTTTTCGCCAACACCGATTTTGATACGCAGAAACGTATCATGTCCCAAATGTGCAATAATATTTTTGATGCCGTTATGTCCCCCCGCGCTGCCTTTTTTCCGTATCCGCAACTGCCCCACGTCAAGACTGACATCATCATAAATCACAATCAGCTCGCTTTCGGCGTCCACCTTATAATAATCTATGACGGCGCGCACTGCCTCACCACTCAAATTCATATATGTTAAAGGTTTCACAAGCACAACCTTGATCCCGTCTATCACGCCTTTTCCAATCAACGATTTATGCTTACAATCCATAACACTAATATTATATTTCTCCGCAAGTGCATCGATTGCCATAAAGCCGATGTTATGCCTCGTATTTTCATACTCCCTCTTGGGATTGCCAAGACCTACTATAATAACCATCTTTCCGGCCTCCTCTTGTACTGCCTCTTTCTTCCTAAATTTGATGCCGAACCACCGCATATTCGTCTCCATTTCTATAATAAGGGCAGTCTTTATAGTGCCCCTCCATAAAGCGCGCCATATCGTCCTCGTCTAAATCTGCCTCGCAGTAATAGCACTCGTCCTCATCGTCATATACATTATAGGCGCACGTATCACAATTTGCATTTCCCATTTTGTACTATCCCCCATTATCTTCACGGACTGTAAATTTTATTTAAAAACAAATTCCAGTTATCCTTCTCTAACATAAAAGAGTATCATAAATTCAATATTGCGTCAATTACAAAGGACACCCACTATCGGATGTCCTTTTACCCACATTTATTTATTTTTGTTTTGTCAGCGTCTAAACTGTCGGTTCCTCGTCAGGCTCTAAAAGCGCCTTCTCATAGCTTTCAAGAATTGTTTTCTGGATTGTATCTCTTGTGTTGGAATTAATGGGATGTGCGATATCTCTGTACTCGCCATCAGCAGATTTCTTGCTTGGCATCGCGATGAAAAGTCCCTTTTCTCCCTCGATGACTTTGATATCATGAACGACAAATTCATCGTCAAGCGTAATGGAAACTACTGCTTTCATCTTTCCCTCTTTCGTGATTTTGCGAACGCGAACATCTGTTATTCTCATTCTTTTGTCCCCCTTTTGCAAGTCGCTTTGCTTATAGTTTCTTAATTTTAAATCGTTGTGCAGATCTCAACTGCCTACAGGACATACCGCTCATTCTTCTCAACGACAACCTTAATACCGGTCTCGCCAATATGATGAGAGTTTGCCCTTATCGTATCGCGGCTTTCTACAATACAATTTTCAATGTGGGTGTTATCGCCAAGATACACATCATTTAAAATGATGGAGTTTTTAATAATACAATTGTTGCCTACAAACACTTCCTTGAACAAGATCGAATTCTCGACCGTTCCGTTAATAATACAACCGCTTGAAATCAGGCTGTTTTTCACCTGTGCGCCCGGATTGTACTTTGCAGGCGGCAAATCGTCAACCTTCGAATAAATTTCCGGATACTGTTTGAAGAAATAATCCCGAATTCCTTTCTTTAAGAAATCCATATTGGTACCGTAGTAGTCCTCCACGCTTGCGATATTTCTCCAATAAGTTTCAATTTTATATCCGTAAATTCTCTTTAAATCCTTGTAACGTATGAGGATATCCTGCACTAAATCGTGCCTTCCCTCCTCAGCACTTTTTTCAATCAGTTCAATTAACTGCCGCCTTCTGATGACATAAATACCGCACGACACGGTCTTTGACTTTGCCACCATCGGCTTTTCCTCGTACTCTTCAATGCGCCCGTCATCATTCATTCTGACAACGCCGTACCTGTCCACATTTGCATCGCTTGGCATCTCCTTTACCACCACAGTAATGTCTGCCTTCTTTGCAATATGATACTCCAAAACCTTGTTAAAGTCCATCTTGTAGACGCAATCACCCGTAGCAATCACCACATATGGCTCATGGCTTCTCTTTAAAAACAGAAGGTTTTGATAAATACTGTCCGCCGTGCCCTGATACCAGTTGCTGTTTTCAGGCGTTACAGTCGGTGTAAAGGTGTAAAGACCACCTTGTTTTCGTCCGAAATCCCACCACTTTGATGAACTTAAATGCTCATGAAGACTGCGTGAGTTATACTGCGTGATTACTGCCACTTTCTGAATATGGGAGTTTGACATATTGCTCAACACAAAATCGATACTTCTGTAGCTGCCTGCAATCGGCATAGCCGAAATCGCCCTCTTATGGGAAAGCTCTCCCATCCTTCTGCTGTTTCCGCCCGCTAATACTATTCCTAATGCTCTCATACGAATAACCTATCCTTTCAATAGCCTGCGAATTTGTGCCCTTGCACAAATTTGCCGTGTGAAAAAACTGTCATATATGGTTTTTTCACACTATTCACCCACCTTTATCAAAGTCTTACCGCTGTCTAAGATACCGTTTACATAATCTGCGGCAGACGTTTCGCCAAACACAACCGCATTCTTTCCAATTTTGACATTTGAGGGAATAATGCTCTTCTCACCGATTGTCACAAGTCCGCTGTTATAAATATCAGGTCTTGTATCATTCTCCTTTCCCGGCATTGTGCCAAGCTGGGTGTTATTGCCGATCTTTGTAAACTCGTCCACAATGGCTTTCTCAATCACACATCCTGTTCCGATTTCCGTCTGATTCATAATAATCGAATCGCGCACAACCGTGTCTTTTCCGATTATGACACCACAACCGATAACGGAATTATACACTTTTCCGTAAATCTCAGAACCCTCACCAATAATGCAGCGCTCTATAATACTCTCATCCGAAATATACTGCGGCGGAAGCGCCTCGCTCTTTGTATAAATCTTCCAGTACTCTTCATAAAGGTTAAACTCGGGAACAATATCAATCAATTCCATATTTGCTTCCCAATAAGAACTTAGTGTTCCCACGTCCTTCCAATATCCGTTAAACTCATAGGAATACATCGGGCATCCCTTTTCATGGCAATATGGGATAATATGTTTGCCAAAATCAAGCGCCGGCTGATCCGCCTTGGAGATCAGCGATTCCTTAAGTGTTTTCCAGTTAAAGATATAAATTCCCATAGAAGCAAGATTGCTCCGTGGGTTCTCCGGCTTTTCCTCAAAATCAATAATCTTTTTATTTTCATCGGTAATGACAATGCCAAACCGCTTTGCCTCGTCAATCGGGACGGGCATAGAGGCAATCGTAACCTCCGAACCGTTCTCCTTGTGGAAATCAAGCATTACCTCATAATCCATCTTGTAGATGTGATCGCCTGAAAGAATCAATACATAATCNGGGTTTAAGCTNTCCATATACTCNATGTTTTGGAAGATTGCATTGGCTGTTCCCGTGTACCACTCNCTCTCACCGCTNTTTTCATATGGTGGAAGAACNGTNACACCGCCAATATTTCTGTCCAAATCCCAAGGAATACCGATACCGATATGCGTATTCANCTTCAACGGCTGNTATTGTGTAAGCACTCCGACTGTGTCAATACCGGAATTGATACAATTGCTTAGCGGAAAATCAATAATTCTGTACTTACCGCCAAACGCAACTGCCGGTTTTGCCATTTTTGATGTCAGAACTCCCAGTCTCGAGCCCTGTCCACCCGCTAACAGCATGGCAATCATTTCTTTTTTAATCATGTTGTCACCCCACTCTGTTTTCTTCCTGCATATGAAACTAATTTTGGTAATTTTTACATAAAAGTGTACTTTTGCGTTTATTATAGCATACAATTTTCACAAAGGGAATACTTTGTGATTAATTTAACTATATATTTTTTCACAAATTTTATCGAAGCACTCTAATTTGCCTTTTTTCAAAATAGACAAATATTTGTTGCATAGCAAGGGGGTGTCGCGAAACACAGCCCCCTCTTTAGAATTCTTCTTAAAAGTTTTTGAATGAATCAAAAAGACGTCCACTTATGGTGTGGACGCCTGGATATTATCAATTTACTCCAAAAAACTCTTGCCGAATGCTCTATTTCAGACGTGCGCATTTATCATTCCGTTCATGAACCAGAGCAAGAACCTGCTGCTGTCTTCTGAGAATCTCGCTTTCCGACGTTCCCGGGTTTTCTGCGAGTTCCAGAACCTCATCTGTGATCGTACGGATTTTTTCCTCCAAGTCCGCCAGAAGTTCAGAACTCATAGGATCCGAATACTGTATTTCCTCTTTGATTTTTTTTGCCAATGCCGCGCAATCACTCCGTCCTGAAAGCGCTGTCTGGATCTTCTCCCATTGGGACACGCTCTCATCCCGTTGCCAGCGTTTCTGGAAGATATGTTGCTCCTGAGCCGTATTTTCCGACCTCGTCCGAATCAGCAAAAGCTGAACGAGTATGGAGACCACAAAGACCACGACGTGTGCGGCCAGATATTTATTACAACTGTGATGTACCAGTTCCGGCAGATACCAGGCGATACAGAGAACCGCTATAAATTCAACCGCAACCGGAATAAACAGGGATCGGTCCATCGGATTGCTGTTATGCGCCGGACGCCGTTCAAGATAACAAATCAGCACATAGGAATTTCCGATACACAGCAGGACGCTGCTCAGCAGACACCAGAACTGGAAATCCTTTGGCATCCACGCTATAATCATGACAAACAAAAAGAGAAGCGCCAGAATCCCGTGTATGATTCCCATAAATGTTGTTTTTTTCATCATTTCTCACCTCCGTTTTCACCAGTCAGAAGCTGCTTTCCACACTGTCCGCAGAATCTTGCTCTGGCTGCCAGCTTGGCTCCGCAGCTCGGACACACCTCCTCCAGCGCTTTCCCGCACTGGAAACAGAATCTTGCTTCAGCCGAAAGTGAAGCTCCGCACTGCGGACACGTCTTTCCCGCCGGAGTCTGCGAAGGATTTACTACATTTCCCATGGCACTGCCCATGGCTCCGCCAATCATACCGCCCACATTGACACCCATTCCCATTCCCATGGACGCGCCAAGGATGCCGGAGCCTGCACCTTCATTCTGAGCCGCCCGGTCAAGAACATCGAAGGTCCTCTTCTCCTGATAACTGTAGCCCAAGATGTCCATCTCCGCCCTTGTCCCCTGAGCCAGAAGTTCTCTCTCTTTTGCCGCCGCCAGCGCAGCACGAATCTTCATATATCCCGGATCGTCGCTTGGCACGGATATGGAATTTACGAAGAAACTTACAATCTCCATTCCGTACTCTTCATACATCGGAACCATCTGCGCCCGAATCGTATCCGAGATTTCATTCAGATGACCGTGAATCTCCAGAAAACTGATGCGCATGGCTGTCATCCGGTCCGTGATCAGATTCTTTGTCCGGGTGATCAACATTCCCTTGAAAAGCTCCGCCACCCTCTCTTTTCTCATATCACTGGTCGTCCCCACCAGTTTCAGCAGAAGCTGTCTGCTGTTTGCCACATGCAGTCCAAACTGTCCGTTTGCCCGTACCGGCAGGATGATATGGTAGATTGGATCCTGAATCGGCATTGGCTGGGAAGTCCCCCATAATATGTCCAGAATATCTACCTTATTGATAAAGTAAACTTCACAGTGAAACGGAGTCTCTCCATTTGTCGGTATATTGATGATCCTGCGGAGCAGCGGAATATTCTCCGTTGTCAATGTGTGCCGTCCCGCCCGGAACAGGTCAAGCGCCTGTCCATCTTTAAATAGGATTGCTTCCTGAGATTCATGCACGATCAGTTGTGTCTTTGTATTAAAATCCTCCGCGGGATGTTTCCAGACCAATACATCATTCGGTCCTTCGTATTTTATTATTTGAGCAATATCAAGTCCAAATGCCATTTTCTTTCTCCTTTGCTTATTTTCTGTAATTACATGGAGGAAATTCTGTCTTCCTCCTCATAGTACCCTTCTTTCACAAGTCATGCGATTATGCACTCTTTTACTTTTCCCTCATTTCCTCATAATAAGCCTGTTCACTCTCATAAATCCGATCGTTTAAAAGTCTTATAGACTCCCCGCTCCGAATATCTTCCCAACTGATTCCACTCATATCTAAAGAAATCCTGTACTGAGGTATATATCCGTAGATTTCTCCGTCTGAACGCAGTGCCACCACCGCATCATCTCTATATACGCTCACTTCCACCAGGTCTTTCCAATCCAAGTCCCACTGGTATCTATCTGTACGCACATACTTATCCGAACTGCGATCCACATCATCCCCTGTCACTGCCAGACGTCCGTCATCAGTAATGCAGCATATAACACGTCCATAACCTGCCATCTGCCCAGGTAAAAATTTTCCGCTTTTTGCAAGCTTTCGCAAATTTGCCAAATACATCGCAGCATAAAAACTACTGTACTCATCATCTCCATATTTGTATACAAATTCCCCATCTGAAGTAATTCCTGCCGTTATTCTATAATAACGTATTGGAAGTTCTACCGACAAATCCAGCTGTGCCCACTCTTCTTCGCTTTTGGTGTATTCCTTCTCTCTGTCCAACATTTCCATGTCCAACGACCACTCACTATATCCATACAAGAGTTCATCGATTTTATTTTCTGAAAGATAAAGGCCAAAATCATAATAGAATATAAAATCATTCCAAAATATATCTATGATGTGATCTAGCAGCTCATCTTTGTCTTCTCTGCTACGCAGAAAATTTTCAGCACTTAAATAATCTTCTCTTGCCAGACTCATAGGAACGGTCAGCCTCATTCGCACCCTGTTCAGAAGTAACAAAAGAACAACCACAAGCACCCCTCTTCTGGCAATCTTCCAGAATCTTTTTCTCTTCGCCTTCCGCTCCTTTGCTCTCTGTTTTTTCTCGGCTTCCCTGCGCTCCTTCTCTTCCTGCTCTTCCCGCTCTCTGCGTTCCCTCTCTTCCTGCTCTTCCCGTTCCCTACGTTCTCTCTCTTCCTGCTCTTCCCGTTCCCTGCGTACTCTCTCTTCCTCTTCCTTCTGCCTAAGTTCCGCTACCCGAGCCTCAATACTTTCCGCATACCCCTGATATCGCTCAAGAAGTTCCCCTTTCGCAAAGCGCACCGCCATCTGATAATTCTGCCGTTCCAAGATGGGCACCACTACCTCGTTCATATCGCTTTCCTGCCTGCAGCCCAGCTCTAAAAGCAGCTTTCCAAAGTATGCTTCCGCATCTTCCGGATCATTATCCAGAACCCGCTCAAAATATGTCGCCGCATTCCTGAAATCTCCGCATTCCAAAAAGAGATATGCCCGTTTCTTCAGACTTGCATTGTCTGTTGACAATTCCACAACCCGTTCTTTTACTGATTCTGTCCTGCGGATCAGCTTTGCCAGTCCGTCCAGAAGATCCTGCTCAAATCCAATCTTGCCCATGTCAAGTGCCTGCAGGCTGATGAATTCCTCAGGTAAGTCATAGGGTGACATATCACGATACAGCGGTATCAGCGTGCATTCTTCTCCAGCCTCCATCCGTTCCCGGAACCTCGTCCATTCATTCCGGACCCAGACACCCTGGAACTCCTCCGGCTTCGTTCCGACTGCCAGCATGACCTTTGCACTGAACAGAGCGGCGAAAATAATCGGTTCATATTCACTGCCCAGTTTCTTCTCCAGTGTCTTACGTGCAAAAAACACCTTATATCCGCGGTCTTCCAGACGCTGATAGATCTGCTGCGCCAGTACGCTGGTTTGGGTACGTCCGCCCGTACCGTCTCCTTCTTTATAGCAGATAAAGATATCATATTTCTCCTGTTTCGACGAAAGCTGCTGGATCTTTCTCAGGATATCATCAATTCGTGACGCTTCCTCCTGATAGAGCCGCGCAGTATCCGCATCTGCATCCGCCACCGCTTTTTTGAAATCCACATCCTGCGACATCAGTGTATACCTTGTCCGATGGCAGGTCGGGATTTTTTTCCCAGTGTGCGGGTCATCCACATATTCAATTCCGTATTTACAGAGAGCAATCCCATAATGCGCCTCCGCATCATGGGGATCTCCATTTAAAATATCTTCATATACACCAATCGCTCTGTCAAATTCATTCTGCCTGCGCAGATAATTGGCCCGGTTATAAAGTCCGAACCTGTCCGCATAAGACACTGCATTGGCAGAGCCGCAGTATTTGCAGTAGACGATCTTCTGTCCCTCTTCCACATCCAGCGACGCACCGCACTGCTTGCATTCCAACACTGTCTGCATAGCGCTTCCTCCTCATTTGTATTCTCCCGTCCCCTGAAAATTGTACGACTAACGTTATAGCGTCTCTCCCGCTTAATATGCAACATGTTTTCAATCTGATTCTCTACAGGCCAAAGAGAGACAATCCCATGGAGGTTCAGGAAGATAAAAATTCCTGAATTCCATGGGATTCTTTCTATTTTAGATATTGAGGTCAAAATTTGGTATTAACCGACAGCCCCTTTAAAATCTTACATAAAACTATCCCAATGAAAGCGAATACGCCCGACTTACTTTTCCTGTCAGATCATCGAGGCTTACAAGTCTGCCTTACGGTAATCAATAATGCTTCTCTCCATGCTCATGATCGCAATTCAATGTAATATATCCACCTGAATTAAAACTTTCGCCTCTATAGCGCCAGTCATGCTCAGGCCTCTCTGATCTGTCATATATCTCTGGTCCGCTATAAGGATTCTTCGACCATGAAATATTGGACACGACCATTGTTTCACACCAGTCAAACTGTGGATTTTCTTTACAAACCATATAAGCTGCCTTCTCAGCATATTTGCACACTTCTTCATAATGTGTGTAATTTTCATAATAATACACATTACCGCATTCCCAGCCTATATTGTACATACTTACATTGAATGAGCCTTTTTCTATAAAATTTCTCACTTCATTTTCAGCAGCCTGTTTTACTTTCGTATAATAAAACATGATATCCGTTACCATATCATCTGTCATGATACAGGCAGTACGTCTCTCCTGCCATCCAGCCATGATATAATGAAGATAGTATTGTTTCAGGTCATCACCATATAATGCTGCCAAATCCGGATTTTCCTTCCGGTAGACATTCACATCAAAATATGCCGAGCCCTGCCTGCCAAGCGCCATCCCGTTATCTAGGAAATCCTGAAATAAAAGTGCATCGTTTTTACCTATCGTCTGCTGCAAATCAGGATTGTTTGCATAATAATATTCCACATCAAACACTGCAGTATAATCAATCCCGTCTGCATATGGTGCATAATATATGATACTGGGAAAGTAGAACGTTGTTGTATCACTTCCCGGCCCCAGACCTCCTATATGCATCTCTTCCATATACTCTGTGTCAGCATATACAGTGTTTCCGGATAATATAAATACTGCGGCGACCAGCATCCATGCGCAGATATTTTTTGCTTTTTTTCTCATTTTTTTACCTTTCTTTTAACATAAATAAGTTTTGCCTATGACATACTCTATAGACTATTGCAGTTAAAAATAACTCCTCCATCAGGTTCAAATACAATGGGTTCAGGAATAACGTCTTCCGTCTCCGGAGAATATAACAGTCCTTCGTTAAAATCATATGCACGTGGAATAGGCGTACTCCAAACATCACCCGTTTCATGCACAAATTCAAAGTAATTGTCAGGAAGATACAAATTACTTATCATAAATGTTTTTCCGTCAATACCTGCTGAAGCATCCATTAAATTGTCTCGGGCATAAAATAGATCATCTTGTTCCAGACTTAGTGTTACAGATTTAATCTCCTCATTACATATAATCTTGAAATAAGGAAGTGTCATACCTTGTGCATCTATGACAGGTGCCACAGTACTTTCTTCAGCATCTATGACAGGTACCACAGTATTTTCTCCATATGCCCGTCTGCCCTCGTTTGCCCCGAAAACCACATAATGCAGATACATCGCATCCTTGTCCGTTCCCATTGCCGCTACGACATCCGGATTATTCTCTGCATAGTACTCCGCATCAAATACTGTTCCGTCCGGCATAACCTCCGGCGCCGCAAATGCGGTCATACTGCTCCCGAGGCATAATGCTGCCACTAAACCAATCACTGCTTTTTTCTTCATATCTGTTTCCTCCTAAAATGTAAATATTTTGTTAATTGTGCAACTCAGTATATCATCTTTCAGCAAACTTTGCAATGCTTTTAGCATATAAAAGTTGTCCTAAAGCCAACCCCTATGCCATAAAATAAGAATATGGAGGATTCTGTTTTATGGTATATTGTCTTGGTAAACGATTGCAGGAACAGCGTCAGTTAAAAAGTCTTTCGCAAAAGGAAGTTGCGAAATCCATTGGCATCTCCGCCTCCATTGTTTCGAACTACGAGAGCGGAGAACGGACGCCGAGTGTTGAAATACTGGTTGCACTTGCCCGACTTTATCACTGCTCTACCGACTATCTGCTTGGTTTTGATAAGATTGATAAAGACCGCTTGTTGGACGTTTCCATGCTGAATGATGAGCAGCGCAAGCTCTTACAGCATTTTTTGTCGAGCATCCAAATGTGAGCTGTTCCTTATTGTCATACTCCTTTCTTTGAGATTCACAGGACATTTTTATTCCTGTGTCTTAATAGAGAGCGGTTTTTTCCAAAAAGTTGCAGTAATTGCAAAAATTATACAAATTTTTTCCAAAAAAAGATGAGTGCCAGCGCACTCATCTAGCAAAAAGCTTCGCTTTTTGTTTAAATGGTTTACGCTATCGCAATTTCCTACACAAAAACGACTGCCGGTTTTCCATAACCGACAGCCGTCTTTTTCTATTACCTTAACATTAAGACCTTTTAACGTTTCATCAAATACAATACATTATTTTCTTCTCTTCCCAATAATTCCCCAAAGCTGGTAACACGGACCGCCGCTCCGCATTCCTCCACCTTTTCAAACCGTTCATTGATCAGATATGCTTCTCCCGACTCAATTACCAGCGCATATCCATCGGAAAATACGGTGGCATCATCATACATCGCCATCTCGTGTCCTCCATGGTCGATATATCCCCATCGTTCCCCTTTTTTGACAAGCCAGTACGTGTTCATATCAAGCACAATATCATCATATACTGCCTGAATAATATCTGCATCGATATATCCGTACTCATCACTGCCGTCTGCAAGTGACAGATCCACCAGTATATTTTTGTCATTCATAACCCATACCATTTTTGTTCCATAGTTTGCTGCCCATGCGCCGTCATATATAAATCGCTTCCAATCATACTCGTCGTTATAATCTCTCACAAACCGATTTCCGTCGTACGACATACTGGAAATGTCAAACCAAAAAACTTGCTGATGATCCTGTGTATAAACACTTATTGCGCCGCTTTCAAGTCCTCTGTTGTTTCCGATTATGGTGCCATGATTCGGCGTGCCGATCGGATATTGAAAGATTGTCGTTATGCCCTCGTCCCATTGCTCCTCCTGATAGATCTCGGAATCCCATACTACCGTACCGTCCGCGTAAAGCATCCCTTCCTCCATTTGAATATCACCTTGCTCCGATTTGTAGCTCTGATGCCGCACAGATGTTTTTCCTTCATATGCGCCACTGACAGGCAATAATGTCGCATATGCGTCCAAATACGTTGTGCTCAAAACCAGATTCCCGTTATAATCATAATAGTTCACCGTTCCTTCGCTGCGATCACCGTATTCAAACGATGCACTTTGTCTGACGGTATAGAAATTGCCGGAAGCCACTACCTCGTCTGTTCCCTCGTAAACCTTTGTTCCGTCCGGCGCAAACAAAAGATAGACTGTTTCCTCTCCCACATTATCTGTGAGCACGAAATATCCCGCATTATTCGGCATTTTCCAATAACCGGGATAAATGCATGGAACAATCTCCTCTTTTTCATAATTCACTGCACCCCAAAGCCCGTCTTTTTTTATCGGTATCACGCCGCCGCTGGCGTTTCCAAAACTCTCATATTCACTCAGGTCAAATGCAAGTACGGTATCCTGTGACTCTTCTGTCGTCTGAGATTCTGCTTCGGTTTCGTTCTGTGTCAAAACATTTGTCTCGGTTTCTATTTTGCTTCCCGTTTCCCGATTGGTTTGCAAAACAGATTCCACGACCGCTTCCGTTTCGGCAGCTGCTCTTTCTGCATTTGTTTCCACACTGCCACCTTGTGATGAGTTTACATAATATATAAATGCCGCGGCACCGCCAAACACGACTGCTGCCAATATCACGCCAATTAACAGCTTATTGCGTATTCCAGTCTTAACAATCTCCTTAACGGCTTCCTTCGCTCCGTTTCCGACGCTATTTTTCAAACCCTGTTCTTTTATTTCTTTTTGGAGCTGCTCCGGCACAGATGCCGCCTCACATACTTCCAATTCTTTTGCAAGAAATAGCAGCATAAACGGCGCAATGCTGTACAGCCTTGTTCCCTTTTCCTGATCCAAAACAATGACGGCATCTTTGATCTTTGCCTTTGCCCTGTTTAGATGGGATTTCACTGTATTGACCGGTATCTCAAGCTCCTCGGCGATTTCCTCCAGGGACTGCTCGCGATAATAGAAACCGATAATACACAAACGCTGCATATCGGAAAGTCCGTCTATG
The DNA here is from genome assembly GCA_014804225.1 of Lachnospiraceae bacterium. Classification (GTDB taxonomy): domain Bacteria; phylum Bacillota; class Clostridia; order Lachnospirales; family Lachnospiraceae; genus COE1. Next base: position 12,040 of record JAAVAF010000043.1, on the reverse strand, counting down.
ATTTCCCGCATCAGCCGCTGTTTTTCCTGATCCTGCAAAATTGTTTCAGGGATAAATGCCTCATCGTCCGGGATTGATTCAAAAAAATCCTGTCCCTCCTCCTCACTGTCCAAACGAAGCAGCACATCTTTTTGTTTCTTTAAATATGCATAACATTTTCGGTTTCCAATCGTCGATGACCAACTTAGAAAATCCTCTGTGTTTTTTAACTGTGTAATGCTGCGGCTGATTTCCAAATACGTTTCCTGTAACATATCCACGGCAGCTTCCTCATCTTTTACCACATGGATCATACAGGTATACAGATATGGATAAGACAATTCATAAAGCCGGTCAAAGCACTCTTTTTCTCCATTTTGGTACTTTCTGACAACTTCTTCCAGTTCTTTTGGTGTTTTCATATAAATTCTCCGTTCTTTCTAAAGTATGTGTAAATGTTCTTTTTTACATTGTCGAATATTCCTATTGTATTGAAAATATATTTTCATGTCAAACACTTTATCTAAATCCCCGAAACGCATTTTTTCTATTTTCCTATGGAAAAGTCACCGTTTGAGGTGTATGATGTATATTAATAATGTAGACTAAAAGGAAAGGAAGAAACATTCCATGTATCAGATAAATTTTAACCAGCCAATTCATGTACATTTCATTGGCATCGGCGGCATCAGTATGTCGGGGCTTGCGGAAATCTTAATTGACGCAGGCTTTACGGTAAGCGGCTCCGACGCCAAAAAATCGCCGCTCACACAACATCTTGCCGCAAAGGGTGCAAAGATCAATTATCCGCAGATGGCAAGCAATATCACGGACGATATTGACCTCGTTGTCTATACCGCCGCCATTGCGCAGGATAATCCGGAATATGCGCGCGCAAACGAAAACGGTCTGCCCATGATGACACGCGCAGACTTACTCGGACAGATCATGAAAAATTACAAAACGCCGATTGCCATCAGCGGCACGCACGGAAAGACAACCACCACCTCTATGATTTCGGAGGTTCTGCTTGCTGCCGATACCGATCCCACACTGTCCATTGGCGGAATTTTAAAATCCATCGGCGGAAATATCCGCGTCGGAAAATCGGACTACTTTGTCACGGAAGCCTGTGAATATACAAACTCGTTTTTAAGTTTTTTCCCACGAATCAGTATTATTTTGAATATTGAAGAAGACCATATGGATTTCTTTAAAGACATTGACGATATTCGAAACTCATTTCGAAAATTTGCCGAAATCCTTCCAAGTGACGGATTTCTGATTATCAATAAGGAAATTGACGGTTTAGACGACCTCACAAAAGGACTTGACTGCAGCATCATCACGTTTGGCAGCGATCAAAGCGCCGATTACAGCTACACGGACGCAACGTATGACGAATACGGACGCGGCTCTTATCTGCTTTTGAAAAACGGCAAAGAATGCGGACGCGTAACCTTAGGCGTTGTCGGTGAACATAATATTTTAAACTCCCTCTCCGTGATCGCTCTGATGGATATCCTTGCAATTGATTTTGAATCTGTTACCCGCGCACTTGCCACATTTCACGGAACGGACAGACGTTTTGAACTTAAAGGGGAAGTCGGCGGTGTGACGATTCTGGATGATTACGCGCACCACCCCACGGAAATCACAGCTACCTTAAAGGCTGCCGCAAACTATCCGCACAAAACGCTCTGGTGCGTATTCCAGCCGCATACATACACAAGAACAAAAGCATTTTTAAACGATTTTGCCAAGGCACTCTCGCTTGCCGACAAGGTGGTGCTCACCGACATTTATGCCGCGCGCGAAAAAAATACAATCGGCATTTCCTCAAAAGATTTGCTGGCCGTCCTTGAGCAAACCGGCACGGAATGTTATTACTTTCCGTCGTTTGATGAAATTGAAAATTTTTTATTAAAAAATTGTATCAACGGCGACTTGTTGATAACTATGGGAGCCGGAGATGTTGTAAAAATCGGTGAAAGTCTGCTTGGAAATTAATTATCCACAATGTCCACATTTTTTTAGCCGCAAACGGTGAAAAAAAGTGTGGATATTTTTTAATTTTGTCCACAATGCTCCCAAAAGAAGTTATTCGCAAAACTATTGTCAGAACACGGATTATGGAATTTTACGTCGAAGCCTTTCCACACAATCCACAGTTTCCACAGACCTCCGACACGCCCACATTCACACGCTTTCGCAGCACATAGGCGCTTGCTTTTTTGGACAGGTATGCTACAATACAGTTACCATAACAACGAAGACGCAGTTACGGAATATTTAACAGGACGGATAAAAAAATGAATCGTGTCAATATCTATCGCACTGCAGCAAATACACAAACTACCATATCCAATCTTTTTATTGATGAATATATGGCAGACGCAAATGACGCCCAGCTTAAAATTTATCTTTTTTTGATTCGCATGATGGACGCAAACCTTCCTACAAGCGTTTCCGATATTGCAGACAAGTTTAATTACACGGAAAAGGACGTGGTGAGAGCGCTTCGATACTGGGAAACAAGACAGCTTCTGTCACTTGATTATGATGCATCGCGCAATCTGTCCGCAATCAAAGTGCTCTCCCTAAATAATACCTGCGAAATGCCAAAAACGGCTCCACGCATCACTCCGGTTTTGTCTTTTGTAAGACCGACAGCAGGAAATACAGAGCTTAGCGACAAGACCGTAAATCAATCCGTTTTGAATAAAAATATCGAAAAGTCAAAATACTCCATTGACGAGATGAAAGCTTTTAAAAGCAACGAAGAAATTGAACAGCTTTTAATGGTTACAGAACAGTATATCGGAAGGCAGCTCACCCATTCCGATATGGAAACAATCCTTTTTATCTATGACAGATTAGACTTTTCTTCTGATTTGATCGATTACCTGATACAACACTGCGTTGAACGTGATAAAAAAGATTTCCGATACATTGAAAAAGTGGCACTCTCGTGGCATGAGCAGGGAATCACATCGGTAAAGGAGGCACTAACTGCCTCACGCAAATACGATAAAATTGTTTACACAATTATGAAATCGCTTGGAAAAACTGCAAATCCGGCTCCGAAGGAGCTCGAATATATCAATAAGTGGACAAAAGAATACGGCTTTTTACCGGATATCATTCAGGAGGCCTGCGACAAGACCGTAATGAATACGGACACACACCGTTTTGCCTACGCTGACGGCATTTTAAGCAAATGGTATCAGGCAGGCGTACAGCGTAAAGCCGATATCGAGGCAGCGGACAGTGCCTTTAAAAAGCAGTCAAAAAGCAATACGTGCATACACAGAAATGACACAAATGTCACAAAAAACAATTTTAACAGGTTTTCGCAGAATACATACGATTTTGATCAGCTTGAACAGACGATTCTCAGCAACTAGAAAACGGGGGTAAAGAATGCCACTTACAAACAGCCAATATGACGCAATCATGCGCTCGTACGAAGAAAAGCAACGTGCATCAAGATACCGTCTGGAAGAAAACACCCAAGCGGTCTACGATAAAATCCCTTCCTATGAAGAGTTGGATCGGCAGTCCGCCGCGATCTCGATTGAACAGGGACGCAGACTGCTTGGCGGCGATAAAAGTGCTTTAGGCGAATTAAAGGAAAAATTAAAATCCCTTTCCGAGAAAAAGGCTTTTTTGCTGCGTGAAAATAACTTTCCACCCGATTTTTTGACAGCCTCTTATGAATGTGAAAAATGTCAAGACACGGGATATGTCAATAATCAAAAATGCAGTTGCTTTCGCGTTGCCGAAATTGAGTTGATTTACGAGCAATCGCATATTAAAACGATGTTACAAACAGAAAATTTCGATTTTCTCTCTTATGACTATTATGCCGGAGATGACCTTGAAAAGTTTACAAAGGCTGTACAAATATGCCAAAAATTTGTAGAAAGTTTTCATTTGGACTACCGTAATCTCTTTTTTTATGGTACAGTAGGAACGGGTAAGTCTTTTTTGTCCTGCTGTGTCGCAAAAGCATTGATGGATCGTGGAAATCTTGTGATTTACTTCAGTGCATCACAGCTTTTTGACACACTCTCAAAAAGTACTTTTGAAAAGGACAGTAACGAGGCCTTGTCCAATATTTCTGAGGATATTTACAGTTGTGATTTATTGATCATTGACGATCTCGGAACGGAACTGACCAATGCGTTTGTTTCTTCCCGCCTTTTTGCCTGTCTCAATAACAGACATATGCGAAAAAAGGCGACGATTATCACAACGAACCTGTCGCTGGAAGAGTTACGAGACCGCTATTCCGACAGAATATTTTCCCGGATCACAAGCAATTATACCGTTTGTAAACTGACCGGACTCGATATCCGCATGAAGAAAAAAACAAATTTAGCAGCCACAGACAGAAACCGCAATCAATAGAAAGTGAGGGCTTTTCCAATGCCTGTACGTGAGGAAAAAAGAAACTTAAATTCGATACCTGTAGGTTCCCTGGGAATTATTCCTTTAAAAGGGTGTGAAGAACTTGGCGACAATGTCGACAAATACCTTGTAAAATGGAGAACCGAGCGCGAAAATGAGCACAAAAATTCGCTTGCTTTCTCAGGCTATCAACGTGATTCCTATATCATACAAGCGAGAGTGCCTCGTTTCGGTACCGGTGAAGCGAAGGGAGAAATTCTAGAATCCGTGCGCGGTGACGACCTTTATTTAATTGTCGATGTCACCAATTACAGCATGACCTACTCGCTCTGCGGTCGGAAAAACCATATGTCTCCCGATGACCACTATCAGAATTTAAAGAGAATTATTGCCGCTGTCGGCGGTAAGGCAAGACGCATCACGGTAATTATGCCTTTCCTTTATGAGAGCCGTCAGCATAAACGAACCGCCAGAGAATCTCTTGATTGTGCGCTTGCACTTCAGGAAATGGTGGAGATGGGTGTTGACAACATCATTACCTTTGATGCACATGACGCCCGCGTGCAAAATGCCATTCCACTCCACGGTTTTGAAACGGTATCACCAACCTATCAGTTTATCAAAGGGCTTTTAAATAATGTAGACGACCTTACGATTGACGCCAATCATATGATGATCATCAGTCCCGACGAGGGCGGCATGAGCCGTGCGATCTACATGGCAAACGTGATGGGACTTGACATGGGTATGTTTTATAAACGGCGTGACTATACAAAAATTGTAAACGGCAGAAACCCGATTGTTGCACATGAATTTTTGGGAAGTAATGTCGAGGGCAAAGATGTAATTATCGTTGATGACATGATTTCGTCGGGCGAAAGTGTGCTTGAGGTTGCCCATGACTTGAAGAAACGGAAAGCAAACCGTATTTTTGTCGCTGCCACGTTTGGTCTTTTTACAAACGGTCTTGGACGCTTTGACAAGGCATACGAGGACGGCACGATCTACAGGCTGCTCACCACAAATTTGATTTATCAAAGACCGGAACTTCTGGAAAAGCCTTGGTATATCAGCTGTGATATGAGCAAATATATCGCATACATCATTGATACTTTAAATCATGACTCGTCTATTAGTGATCTGCTCAATCCGCTTGACAGAATACACAGTATTATCAGTCGATATAAAAAGGGTAAATTATAATATAAAAAAACATGTATTACCGAAAACGATAATGCATGTTTTTTATTTCTTATTTGATTTAATCATCATATCCGTTCGGATTGTTCGACTGCCATCTCCAGCTGTCAGCACACATATCCTTGATATCATACTGTGCCGTCCAGCCAAGTTCATTCTTTGCCTTTGTCGCATCTGCATAGCACGTAGCTATATCGCCTGCACGTCTGGGTTTGATTTCATACGGAATCTTCACACCTGTTGCAGCCTCAAAGTTTTTCACAATATCAAGCACGCTGTAACCGGTACCTGTACCAAGGTTATAAATGCAAAGTCCTGCTTTTTCTTCGATTTTTTTCAGTGCCTTTACGTGTCCGATAGCAAGGTCTACCACATGGATATAATCCCGAACACCTGTTCCATCATGCGTATCATAGTCGTTTCCGAATACACCAAGTTTTTCCAATTTTCCAACTGCCACCTGTGTAATGTAAGGCATCAGGTTATTCGGGATACCGTTCGGATTCTCTCCCATTGTACCACTCTTATGTGCACCGATTGGATTAAAGTAACGAAGCAAAATCACGTTCCACTCGTTGTCCGCTTTCTGCATATCCGTCAAAATTTGCTCTAACATTGACTTTGTCCAACCATAAGGATTTGTGCACTGTCCCTTCGGGCATTCCTCCGTAATCGGAATAAATGCCGGATCGCCATATACGGTTGCCGATGAGGAGAAGATAATATTTTTACAGTTGTGCTTTCTCATCACATCAACGAGTGTAAGCGTTCCGGAAATATTGTTATCATAATACTCCCACGGTTTTGCTACCGACTCGCCAACTGCTTTTAAACCTGCAAAGTGAATGCACGAGTCAATGCTTTCCTTTGCAAAAATATCCTCAAGTGCTGCTCTGTCACGAATATCTGCCTTGTAGAAGGTAACAGGCTTTCCCGTAATCTTTTCCACACGCTGCAAAGACTTCTCGCTTGCATTGGAAAGATTATCAAGCACTACCACGTCATAACCCGCATTTTGAAGCTCAACCACCGTGTGGCTTCCGATAAAACCCGCTCCGCCCGTAACTAAAATTGCCATAATCGACTACCTCCGTTTTTGAATAATATGTTAAAAATTTATCACATTCTGTATAGCTTTATCATATCGCTTTTCGCTTTTCGTTTCAAGTGATTTTTGGAGATATCTGTTATATGCTTTTTTATGCCTGTTTTCCTTCGGTTATTGCATATTTTACCCATTATTTCACATAAAATCCCGCAAGCTTCATATCCGCATCAAACGTCAGCGTATAGGCAACGCTCGTGTTCGTATATGATACACTCACCTGAACCATTGCAAATCGCTTTCTACGCTGCTTCGCCTCAGAAATATCCATTTGTCCAAAGGACTGCAGCTCGCCAAAATCTTCCGTTACTAACTGCGCTTTCGAGATTGATAGCGTCGGTGCATTCAGCACTGCTTTCATATCATCCGTCATATACGCGACAACTGCCTCATATTCATCGTCACTATATAATCTTATAATTTCCTCCGCTGTCGCCTGAACCTGTTCTTCTCGAAAAACTGTACTTTCGCTGATATCACTCCACTTTGGCATATTCCAATAAATAATTCCGATTATGATCGCAATTATAATAAGGACGATTCCCCATATTTTCAGCGTTTTTTCGCGCTTTGCCGCTTTTTTCTCCTCTATGTCAAAGTTGTCATTATACCGATTTGCAAAATCCCACGGTATTCCCATTTTCGCAAGCACATCCTCAAGGCTTTGCCCCGCCGCAACCGCACTGGTAATCTCCGATAGCAGCTTGTCCTTAATCTCTCTCTTTTTCGATGCTCTGCACTTTAACAGCTTTGCTACCTATTTCACATATTTCTCTGCAGTCATTTTAACCATCCTGTCCTTTCATCACCTGCATGGTTTCTTTCCTTTCTATCGTATTACGCCGATTCCGTAAAGTCAAGCAGTTTTGTCCGCGTTCCTTGATCACGATTTTTATACTGCCTGTAATGCAATAAAGGAAGCTTACCGCTTCCTTTACCACGTTATTTTAGGGATTTATACAAATGCTATCATGCATATGCATCACATATTGTCAGTGCTTTTAATCACGCCGCAGCCGATTTTTTCGCCGGAATTTCCCGACGGCTGTGTCATAAAATCGTCCGGCATTTTATGAATGACTACGCTTCTTCCGATAATCTCAGGGATAGTAAAGCGCTTATCATAAAAGGAAAGCCACGCATAGCCCTGATTTGCCATAAGCTGCACCATATCGCCTGCATGGTGCGGGTGCGGCTCATTTGTCGGATTGTAATGGTTTCCCGTCTTGTCAAACGGCAGCGTGCAGTCCCCGTTCTCATGGATATGCATTGCATAAAAGTCCGACGAAAACTGCGTCACAATGTTTGGCATTCCAAAAATTTCAGACTCGATCAGCACGCCCGCATACGGTGTCTGAAAAAATTTTACGATACCGCTTAACTGCGGATTTTCGGCGTTTCCTCTAATCCACGCTACTGCCTTTGGTTTGCCGTTTCTGAGAATATCCGTAAAAATCATTCCGGGTGTTACGTCTGTCATTATTTCGTAACCTCAAATTTTGTTTTACATTATCATATGCAAGCAAAAAAAATCTGATAAAACCATTCTTCTACTGCTATGAGAAGTTATCTGCATAGTTCTATTGTATATATCTCGTTTACAGGGAATATAATTTTCACCAAGCCAATCGCAACAAATTCTCCACTCATTTTTTTGAATTCATGCAAAATTAAATCACTTGCCTTGTAAAATGTGCTATCTTCATCTTCTCCCGTAAGTGCCAATGTACAGTGTGGCACCCAAATATTAGGGCGATACCATTCCCAACCAGTTGTATCATGCTCTTTCAAACACTCATGCAGTTCTGCTTGAAACTGGTACATACTTTTAGTCATGATTGGCGATGCAAAAATTGTTTTTGTATCATTAAACATTCCGATGGAACCAATATATGCAGGCATTACTTTATGATTTTGAGCAAAGTTCTTTAATTGCTCTATACATTTCTGCTCATTGACATCATTAAAACAAGCTAATGTAAGGTGTGGCCTTGTTTTCCATTCCAAAAACTTTGTACTTAAGTTTTCATCAGCTACTCTTTGTGCCAAATCAAAAAGTTTCTTTTCTGTTTCTTTATCAAAATATAATTCTATTGCATATTGCATTTCTTTTACCTCCTTAAATCTCGATTTGTCAAGCATTGGCAACTGCCCCCATCTTTACAAACTATAGATAGCTTCATCCTATACAATTCATCTCCACCACTCTGTCCGCCAGCGCAATCGTCGAAGGTCTGTGCGCAATCATAATGATTGTCATCTGCCGTTGCAGCTTTTTCATCGCATCATTGACAAGCTGCTCTGATTCGTTATCCAGTGCGGAAGTTGCCTCATCGAGCAGCATAATCGGCGCCTGTTTCAAAATTGCCCTTGCAATCGCAATGCGCTGTCGCTGTCCGCCCGAAAGTCGGTTGCCACGCTCTCCTACCGCAGTATCATATCCGTTCTCCAACGTCAAAATAAATTCATGCGCATTTGCCAGTTTTGCAGCCTCCTCAATCTCCTCATCGGACGCGTCAAGCCTTCCCATGCGGATATTTTCTCTAATACTGCCATTGAACAAAAACGGCTCCTGCGGCACATAAGCAATCCGCTGCCGCCATTCCTTGCGCGTTACCTCCGACATGCTTTTCCCGGCGATACAAATACTGCCGTTTTGAATGGGATAAAGTCCCAAAAGCAGCTTGGAAACGGTCGTCTTTCCGCAGCCCGACGCGCCTGTGATCGCCACACACTCGCCGTTCTCAATATCCATGCAAAAGTGATCTAATAATAGCTCATCGGCATTGTCATACGAGAAATCAATGTCACGCATACTAACCGCCTTATCCGAGCTTCCGCCGTCCGCAAGCTCACGCATACGCTCAGGCTCCCGCTCCTCCTCGAGAAAATCAAAGATGTTCTGCGCGTATGTAAGATAAGCGACCAACTCAGGAAAATATTTCCCAAGCTCCATAAACTGATGGGAAAAACTACCATACAAGGTGTAAATCGCCGCAAGCGCACCGAGCGTCGTATAACCTTGCTGTACAAAATAGACACCTAGCAACAGAAATACCAGTGCGCATAAAAGCTCAAACCCATAACTGCTGCTCACCAGACACGCGGAGAAAAAATTTCTGCGCTTTGATTTTATGACATATGTGTCATTTTCTTCGATGTAAGACTGTACAGTCTGAGCGCCCGCCCGATACATTCTTGCCTGCTCCATTCCCTGCAGCAAATCCGACAATCGCTGTGTCATAGAGCTGTTGACTGCCGACAGGGAACGGTTGACTTTCCGCATTGGTTCCACTAAAGCCATGTCAATCACNAGCATNANGCTGTTTACCGCTGCAAGGCANAANGTCAGCTGCCAGCTCATGACAAGCATNGGCACNAGAAACACAACCACCTGCAAAAATGGTGCCGCAGTACGACGCANACGGGAACCGNAAATGTCACCCATACGTCCCAAATCAAAGGANACCTTTGACATGATTTCCCCACTGTGATGCTTTTCATANTATGCATAGGGCAATTTCATTTCCAGATCGAGCACCTTTTGATAGATTACACCNTACACACGCTTTGCCTCAACATTGTAACAGATTGCAAAAAAGCGGTAAAATACTAGCGAAAGCGCGCCACCCGCCACAATCGCAAGGATTGTGACGATCAGCCTATGGATGTCCCCTGTGGGCGCAATATCAACCACACTTTTCATCAACAATGCCGAAAATACTCCAAACATTGCAAACAAGGTGCTCATCATGACAATGGATATCAGATATAAAATCCCTCTTTTTCCCATAACACGGATTGTTCTTACAAACAGCTTCCATGTACTGATGTCTTTTTTCATTTTGATGATCATACTCCTTTCTCTTCATGCTTCACACTGCATAGAGTTTTGCGTAGACGCCGTTCGCATCAAGCAGTGCCGCGTGTGTTCCATGCTCCACGATTTTCCCGCCGCTCATCACATAGATGCAGTCCGCATTTTGTATCGTAGAAAGCCTGTGCGCAATCGTAATACAAGTGCGTCCTTTCATCACATTTTCAAGCGCTTTCTGTATTAACTCCTCCGTCTCCACATCAACCGCCGAGGTCGGCTCATCCAGCAGTAAAATTGGCGCATTTTTCAAGATTGCCCTTGCAATCGAAATCCGCTGTTTCTGACCGCCCGAAAGAATTGCGCCGCGCTCCCCTGTAACAGTCTGATAGCCCTGCGGAAGCGTCATAATAAAATCATGGATTTGCGCTTTTTTGCACGCCTCGACAATCTCCTCATGCGTCGCGTCGGGATTACCGTATGCAATATTTTCCTCAACCGTCGTCGGAAAGAGAAAAACGTTTTGCGATACCAACGCCATGCGCTCTCTCGCCGCCTGTACATTCCATTCTTTGATCTCTCGGCCGTAGAGCTGATAGCTGCCGCTGTCCGGCATATAAAACGCACACAAAAGATTGAAGAGTGTGCTCTTTCCTCCGCCTGACGCACCCACCAACGCAATATTTTCTCCCTTTTTGACTGCAAGGTCAATTCCGTCCAAAACTGTGTTATTCTCCACATAGCCAAAGGAGATGTCCTTCAAAGAAATTATGACACTCGTGTCATTTCTCCCTTTCATTTCCGTTCCACTAATTTCATCGGGCGTGTTCAAAATTTCCTCAATACGCCGAATACACACAATATTTCCCACTGCGTCAACAAAGTTAAACGGAATACCGATAAACGCTTCCACCAGCCTTTCCAGCACAACAACAAACGCAAGCAAACCGCCAAGACTGAGTTCGCCCCGACTGACCAAAACGACGGAATACACCGCACAGATGATATTGGGCAGCCACTGTACCATTTTTCTTACAAGGATTGCCGTGTTGGAAAGGCGGGTACGTTTCTCCTCGTTATCAACCAAATCTCTTGTCGCCTGTTGCATCCGTTTTTGAAAATAATCCTCAAGTCCAAAGCTGCGAAGGACGAGAATGCCGCTGAGCGCATCCTGTGCAATACCCGTGATCACGTCAGATTTTGCACGGTAAGTACCTGTTAAGGCACCGATCCTTTTAACCAGTATACTTGCAATCCAAAACACAATCGGATAGCTGACCGCCAACACAAACAGCAAACTGATATTCAAGCTCCCCACATACACTGCATAGACGACAAGTCCCGTGATATTGTTCAAAAGCGCGGGCAACGAATTCTGCAAAAAGGACTCTGCCTCCGCCATGTCCGAATTGATTTTGTTAATGATGGTCGCCATATTTTCCTTTTTCAGATATGCGTATTCGATACGGTAAAGCTTTTGCACCACGCAGATTCTGTAATCACGCAACGCCTTCACGCTGTACATCAAT
>JAAVAF010000042.1 GCA_014804225.1 Lachnospiraceae bacterium | reverse complement strand
CCAAACGGTTCAAAGCACTCAAGCCCCATCTCCTGAAACGCGTGTACCAAAAAACGCCTTCTCTGATTATAAGACTCCCGCATCTTCTGTACATCCTCGTCACCGTTTCGCATCGCGTCAATCGCCGCATACTGTGATGTTGTCGGCGCACACATGATACAGAACTGGTGAATCTTGTACATCTGCTCAATGATGTGCTCTGGCGCGCACGTATATCCAAGTCTCCAACCTGTCATCGCGTGGGATTTCGAAAAACCGTTAATCAACACCGTGCGCTCCCACATACCGGGGATATTCGCAATCGATACATGATGATCTGTATAGCAAAGCTCCGAATAAATCTCATCGGAAAGCACAAACAAATCGTGCTTGATAACAACCTCTGCGATTGCCTCCAAATCTTTCCGCTCCATAATCGCACCTGTCGGGTTATTTGGGAACGGCAAAATCAAAATCTTTGTCTTATCCGTAATCGCATCCTCAAGCTCCTGAGCAGTAAGTCGAAACTGATTTTCATGCTTCAGCTCGATAATCACAGGCTTTGCACCTGCAAGCACGGCACACGGCTCATAGGAAACATAGCTTGGCTGCGGAATCAGAACCTCATCACCGGGATCCACCATCGCGCGGAGCGCAATATCAATCGCTTCCGAACCTCCGACTGTCACCAGCATTTCTGTTCTCGCATCATAGCTTAAATCATATCTCCGTTTTAAATACTTGCTAATCTCCTCTCGAAGCTCCACAAGTCCTGCATTAGAAGTATAAAAAGTGCGTCCTTTTTCAAGGGAATAAATACCCTCGTCACGGATATGCCACGGCGTTTCAAAATCCGGCTCGCCAACGCCGAGCGAAATCACATCCGGATCGTTCATTTCACTTACAATATCAAAAAACTTGCGAATGCCCGAAGGCTTTATTTGTGTAATGGTACTTGATAATGGGTTTCTCATGGTGTTATCTGCATCCTTTCATCTGTTTCTTTCTTTCCAAGAATCGTGCCGTGATCCTTATACTTCTTTAAAATAAAGTGCGTCGCCGTGCTAATGACCGGATCCAAAATCGAAAGCTTTTCCGACACAAACTTTGACACTTCCTTGAGCGTCTTTCCTTCCAAGGTCACAAGAAGATCATAACCGCCGGAAATCAAATACACGGCATGAACCTCCGGATACTTGTAAATCCGCTCCGCCACACTGTCAAAACCGTTTCCGCGCTGCGGTGTTACACGCACTTCAATCAGCGCATTCACCTTCTCCACATCGGTCTTTTCCCAGTCAATCAGCGTATGATAACCGCAGATAATCCCTTCATTCTCCATTTTTTCCATCTCGCTTACAATCGTCGCCTCGTCAACACCGAGAATAATTGCAAGCTCGCGCAAATCAATTCTACTGTTTTTTTCTATAATTGCTAAAATCTGTTCTCTCATTTCGATATCCTTGCTCCTTTCTCAACCTGCGAATTTGTGCTCTATGCACAAATTTGCCGTGTGAAAAATTTATTTTTCACACTATTGTCCTTTCCTTTCATAATATTGATATATTTCATCGCCCCGCACAGGCTCCAGAAATCTGCTTTCGTCCGCATGGCGAATGATGCGGTCATTCCCCTGTGTGATTTTTCCAATCACAGCCGAAGCAATTTTGCAATCCGCAAGCGCCTTCACTAAAGCGCCCCCATTTTGACAAGTAATTAACAAACTTCCTCCTGCCATCAGCTCATAGGGATTTAAATCAAAATATTCGCATACCTCNATGGTTTCCTGTCTTACAGGTATGCATTCCAAGTCTACGACCAGTCCGACACTGTTTTTTGCAGCCAGCTCCCAAAGNCCNCCAAAAATGCCNCCTTCGCGCACTGNCTGCAGATCACTTGCGCCGGACTTCACGGCGGTGGCCGCCTCCGACATCACGGAAAGATACTGCAGAAAATCTGCCGCCTCATCNACAATATCGGNNGGATAACGCGCTTTCAGNTNCTNNGNATCNGTTTTTGCAATCAACGCAGTGCCNTCAAGTCCAATCCATTTTGTCATCACAATATCCTCNCCCGGTACNGCNNGCCGCTCTTTTCCATAATCATGACANCCNGCATACACGACACAGCTTGCCGTTNCCATATGAATCCATGGAAGCACCTCTACACTGACACCCACNATCGGAATCCGCANTTCTTCNGCCCNTTNCGCTGTTTCCGCGANCATCTCTCTTACCTTGATCTCNCGAAGNCGTTCNGGAACAAAGAGCGTTATCTGNGCATATGCATGNCNGCTGATCTGCNTAGGTTCTCCCCTTGCCGCAATCGCGTTCANCGNNGCTTCATATGCCCGTTNTATTGCATGTTTCCCGCCAGCCGATGCCTGTGTGCTGACAAAATNATTGTCCTNATATGGAGAAATAGCGCAGAAATTCCCTATTTCTGCGCCATTATACAACTTTTTATTTTCGATGGAATTGTTNTTTATTACNTTCACTACCGAGCGTTCATAAATATCTTCGCTAAGTTTTCCGTAATTCATCTCAATAACGATGCTCCTCTTTTTCGTATGCGAATCANCNCCCTCGTATTANGGANNNGGNTGCGCCTGCTGCTGTTCCNNAAGCTGCTGTTGCTGCAANGCCTGGTAATANGCATCAAGCTCNGCCTGNTGCTGTGCCTGNGCCTGNGNTGCCGCNTCNATCTCTGCCTTGATTGCCGCTGCCTCCGCCTTACATGCATCAATACTTCCCGATGCGATTGCCGACTGCATACGCGCCGCATATGCGGGATTATCTGTACCCGTACCCACTACAGCAGTTCTTGGAGAAACCTTATAGGCACTACTGTTAATCACCTCACGACTAACCTCCACACCGTCTTCCTCAATAATTCTCCAAAGTTGCGCTGTATATCCAATATGTGCCGACTGCACATCAATATATCCGATTCCCTGACTATCTGACGGCGTAATCACCTCATGATCCGGCTTTGTAACCGAAAGCGTTTCGCTCTCATACCGAACCTGATGACCTGCGCTTCGCTCCTCCATACCGTAAATCGTAAAAGTAATCTGCTTTCCTTCGGTATGTCCCTCTATATAAATCGGATTGCTGAAATTATTTTTAAACTTAAAATCCTTTCCCGACGACTCGGCAATCGCCGCGTCCATAGAAGGCTGTACATACGTTACGATCATGGAATGATTGTTTCGCTCCGTAACTTCAAGCTCCGCCAAAAGAACGGCATTGTACAGCGTCGTCGATACCTGACAGATACCGCCGCCCAGACTGTCTACAACCATTCCGTTCAAATAGGAGCCCGCAGGATAGTAGCCGTTTGCTTCTGTAAAAGGTTTGATTGTTTCATAAGTCGAAAACTCATCGCCCGGATAAAGAATCGTCGAATCAATCAATCTGCACCCATTCTCCACATTCTTACTCCTTGCGGAGCCGCTTGTCGAATAGCTTGTCGTAAATGTTCCAAGCACATCTGTAAGCTTTGACAATTCCTCCGCGCTTCCCCTTGGTTCTGTTACATCCACCACCAAATCAATCGAAGCATCTTGATAGTTCCACTCATTGTTTGTAAAATATTCCGATACTTTTAACAGCGATTCTTCAATATTAACTGCCTCACCNGCCTGACCTTCCTGAATCTCCAAGGAACCGTCAACACGCACCATTGTCGCGTTTTTCGCCGGAATATTATATTCNGTNCACTGTTCTTCAAGCACTGNNTGCAGCGCGTTCTCATCAAGAGACAACGCAAGGTCATAAACCTTATTACCCTTTTTCAAATCCTGTATTGCCATGTAGCGCTTGATAAAATTTCCTTTTTTGCCAACGGATGCTGCTTCCGTCAAAACATCGGTATTATCCCATTTCAGTCCCAGGTCTCCTGCCGTAACCGCTACATAACAGTCATTTGCTACGCCAAAGGTAACACTTTTACTCTTTAAGGATTCCACAAACTGATTGACAGCCTCTGTTGCCTCCTCGACTGTCATTCCCGAAACATCAATGTCGCCGATATAAATACCGCTTAGTATCGTTGTGTTTTCTTCTCTTGCCTGTACCGTCACCTGCCCAAAACTGCCCGCAAGCACAAACGCCAATGCAGCTGTTAACAGCCATTTCCTAATTTTTTTCATAATAATAAGCGCTCCTCTCCCTTTTTGCTTATATCCAAAATATACATGTCTTTGAAAATAACTTGTCATTTGTATCATCTATATATTATAATATCAGAAGAGCTCGCGGCTAAAACCATCCCACAACACTACTTACGACCAAAGGCACTATCATACATAGTACCAGAATAATCGCAATCACAGCCGCGATTATACGTTGCGTTTTTTTCTTATTCATGTTCATCATGTGCTGTACACCCCTTTTCTGAAAGGATATTATATATGAATTTTATCATCATTACAAGCTTTTTAGCTTTTTCGATTGTATTTTTTTTCGCACTTAAGCGAACAAACCGTATTGAAGCCGAACGGGAAAATGAATTTTGGGAGCGGGAAAAACGCGCCAACTTTACAAGGAGAAAATCCCTTGACGGTCTAAACTATATCACCATTCCCGAAGAGCTCCTAAACATGAAGCCTGTTGCAGCGACAGAGGCACTAAACGCCTCCATCAAAGACTTAAACGACTTGTCCGAATACCAAATTGTGAACCTGACAGGCTACACAAATACGGATTTGAAGCTGGAATATGGTACTGCTAATATTACTATATTAACGGATTTCGATTTACATTACACAAACCTTGTGACACTCTTGCAAAAACTTGCGCAGCAGCTTCACGAAAGCGGAAATGATGCACTTGCAATTTCCACATTGGAGTTTGCGGTTTCCACAGGTACCGATGTCAGCAAATCCTACTATCTTTTGGCAGATTTGTACACCGAAGCCGGCACTCCCGAGAAAATTGCCTCCCTGATAGACAGTGTGCAAAACATAAACTCATTAATGAAGGAGACTATCGTCCAAAGGTTGAGAGAATATGATCAATAAGCCTGCTCGCCTCGTTTTTGGTCAGTCTGTTGATTTGAATGCGCTCCGTTGTTATATTTTCAATAGGCTCTAACAAAATATCCTCTGTCTGCCCATCAGTACACGTTTCAAAATGGTACTGTTTTGCAAGTTTTAACAAAAGCGCATATTGTTTTGGTGTGATCGGTCCTTCCTTTTTTACATTGTACACCAGCTCTTTTGGCTGAAACAAAGCCGCATCCTTCTCTGCAAAATCCGTTACCAGTCTTTGATACAGCTCATGCGTGGCAAGCGCGTCATTGAGCGCTCTGTGGGCTTGCAGATGAATACTATAATAATCACATAAAAAGCTTAGATTTCTGCTTTCCAAATCGTTTAAAAATCGCCGCGCGATTTTGAGTGTATCAATTCCGTTGCGGGCAAACGTTTTTTTCTGATTTACCGCTGCCTTTTTTACAAACGAATAATCAAAAATCAAATTGTGTCCCAAAAGAATATCATCACCCACAAATGCAATGAAGCGATCAAGCACTTCCTCTATGTAGGGAGCATTTATGACATCTGTGTCACAAATTCCCGTGAGTTCCTTAATTCGTTCCGGCAGACTTTTCCCCGGATTGACAAACGTTGAAAACGTATCAACCACTTTCGCGTCACGCACTTTTGCAGCACCCAGTTCTATTATTTTTTCGTATTTTGGATTGAGTCCCGTCGTCTCTATATCAAAGACCACGTAATTCATTGGTACTTGTATCATCATTACTCAGCGCCTTTATTGCTGCATTTATTCTTGTATTCCGTATCAAGATAAATCAGGTTCATTTCATAATCCTGTTTGTTTTTCTGATTCATGGTAGAGAGCATCAGCCCCGCAAAGAATGACTGCATTGATGCGAGGTATACAAAGCAGCAGACAATCAGTGTCGGAAACCTGTCTACGTATCCTGTTGAAAAATATTCTCCTAAAACAGGCGCAAGAAATGCTGTCGAAACGACTGCAAGAATTGCTGCAATCCATGTAAAAAACTTCATCGGTTTATAGTTCTTATAAAGCTTTGCGATCGTCATCAGCACTTTGATACCGTCAGAATAAGTGTTTAATTTTGACTCGCTGCCCTCCGGCCTGTCACGGTATTGGATAATCACGTTCTCCACGCGCATGTTTTTATCAATCGCATGAATGCTCATCTCCGTTTCGATCTCAAATCCCTTTGAGAGCACAGGAAACGATTTTACAAACTGGTAGCTGAATGCACGATAGCCCGTCATAATATCACGGATATCACTTTTAAACATGCTATTGATCGCACCTCTTACCAGAGAATTTCCAAAATTATGAAACGGACGCTTGTTTTCCTCAAAATAAGAGGAAGAAAGCCTGTCCCCCACAACCATATCTGCATTTCTCTGTAAAACCGCTTCGCAGAGCTTTGATGCTTCATCAGCGGGATACGTATCGTCACCGTCCGTCATGATATAGCACTTTGCATCGATTTCCCGAAACATGCGCCTTATCACATTCCCTTTTCCCTGTTGGTACTCATACCGTACTACGGCACCCGCTTTTTTGGCAATCTCATCTGTACCGTCCTTTGAGTTGTTGTCGTATACATAGATCGTTGCACCAGGCAGTGCCGCTTTGAAATCCTTTATCACTTTCTCGATTGTCTTGCTTTCATTATAACATGGTATCAGTACTGCAATTTCGTCCATGCACAATCTCCTTCTTATTCATAATAATCCTCCATGCCGTCCTGTGCGGCACAAACAGAAATGAAAAACGCTGCTTTTTGCGTTTTTCCTGTGTGAAATTTAATACTTCTTAGGCAGTGTACTTTACTGCCTTAGAAGTATTTTTCACACTATTTAGTTTAACATATCCCGCATGCATTATAAAGAGGTAACCTTCTGTTTTTTGGCTTTTTCTTCCTTTTCCAATTTGTTTCGGATACGCAGCTCCTTAAAGAATGTTTTTAAAAGTGCCGCACATTCCTCCTCCATCACACCACGCACAGCTTCTACCTGATGATTAAATTCCGGCATATCAAGGATATTTAAAATAGAACCCACGCAACCCGCTTTGGGATTCATACATGCCATCACCACACGCGGAATACGCGCCTGTACAATCGCTCCGGCGCACATCTGGCATGGCTCAAGGGTAACATACATTGTACAATCCTCAAGCCGCCAGTCGCCGATAATCTTACTTGCACGTTTGATCGCCGTAATCTCCGCATGAGCAAGCGTATTTTTATCCGTATTTCTGCGATTATAGCCTCTGCCGATAATCCGTCCTTCATGCACAATCACACAGCCAATTGGAACCTCTCCCAACGCATACGCTTTTTTTGCCTGACGATACGCATCTTTCATGTACTTTTCATCTAAATTTGTGTCCTCTGATTTCATCTTACCCGTTTTGCCACCACCATTGAAAGATTTTTGTCTTAATCTTAAAATTAACCGTTTTGGTTCCGCCGAAATCACCAATTCCCTCAATGTACAATTTTGCCGTACCTTTTTTGGTATTATTACCATATCCGGTAATTCTATAATCTACACCCTCTGTCAGTCCGCCGATGTAGCCTTTATACGTAACTTTAACACCTGTAGCAGAAGTTGGCTCAATCGCATTTCCCGTATAAATCTGCGGCTCGACTGTTACTTTTGCCTTTGCAATATCATATGCCGTAATGCGATACACACCGCTGATGCTTCCCGTATATGCACCTGTCGCCGTGGCATTTACCGTAATACGAAGCATTGTTCCTTGTGGAACAAGATCTGTTCTTTCGACCGGCTTTCCGCTATCTGCATAAGTGTAGGAAACAGATGCCTTATCGTAATCTTTTCCCGCCGAAAGCTTTTTGCCGTCTTTATCCGTGATAACAAAACTTGTCGTAAAGCGACCTGCTTTGTTCACATAAACCTTATCTTTTGCCGCCAAAGTAAGTACGCCAATATCCTGCTGCACAATATTGAACAGAACCTCTTTTTTGCCCTTATAAAATCCTTTTCCGGTAATAACAATCGTAGGCGCTTTCTTATCGGATGCTTTGGCAACCGCCTTATTGTTTTTATAGGAAAGTTTATAGTCCGTTCCCTCTTTTAACAGTCTGCTGCCGCAATATACCTTGGGGGTCGGCTTAGCACCGCCTTTTTGATATGGAACATCGTATGAGTCGAGCACTACACGCATCAGTTCGCTGCTGTCATTTTGAAGGTTAAAATTAATTTTAAAGGTTACCCTTTTCGTTCCCTTGTAATCATTGATTCCGTTTATAACAACTGAGGCAGTTCCCGCGCCATCATTATTTTCATAAGAAAGCGTATAGTCCGCTCCCTCTGTAAGCGTCTTGTTTTTGTACTTGATAATCGGTTTCGGCTCGAGCGGTTCGCCTTGATATTCCAGGGTTTTGATACTGCCTGCCTTTGCATTTAGGACAGATATCCTGTCCACGTCTTCAGCCGCTTCGGGAAGAATTTCAAAATACAGCGTCTGCTCTCCCGTGTAACTTCCCTTTCCTTTTACCGTAATTTGCGGCTTTTTCAACGGATTTGTCTCGTCAACGGATACTTTTACGTTATTTTTGTAAGTAACCGTGTAATCCACGCCTTCTGTCAAAAGCAGTTTTCCATCGTACACATCAATCGTCTGCTTGATTGCAGCTCCTGTGTAGGTAACATCTTTGATTCCGTTTACCCAAAAATTATTACTGTATACGAAAATTTCACAGGAAGCACGAATCTCATCAATCGCTGCCGTGAGCGTAATGCGCACAGTTTCAGAATCTTGTACCGTATGGATTTTATTATCCGAAAGAAATAGAATCTCTTTGCCGTCCGCGCCATTTATGACAACTGTGTCATTTTTTTGCGTGACAGAAAGCTGATTTCCGTCCTCATCACACGCAGACCAGATAATCTCATTTTCATACGGATAATGCACTGGAGCCGGTATCATCTGAAAATCATACTCCTTATTCTTTTCAAGCTCCGTTTGCTCCATGAATAAACGAAGTCCCACAAGAATAGGCTTTGTGGTAATCGTCTTAGCTTCTGTTTCCGCAATCTCGGAAGAAAGTCCGTTTATTGTAACTATGAGCTTATAGCTGTATGTAGTGTCCGGCATCGCCGCGCTGTCAACATACTGATCCTGCGTAATATTTTTCGCGATGCACTCATAACTGTCTGCTGTTTGATCAGATGCCGCGCTCCTGTATATTGCATAGGACTGCGCATTTTCTACTGCATTCCACGAAAGGCCAACACGTGTTGTCCCATCTTGAATATTGATCGCTTCACGCTTTTGCTCTGCGATTTGCGAAAACACCACGGGTTCAGGAGATACCGCTGCTTGAATTTCATTTTGCACGGGAAGCGTTTCTCTGCTTTCATCTTCCGTCAAAAAATAGGACATCATGCGATATTTGTAGATCGCTGCTCTTTTTACTGTTTCATCGGTATAGGTCGTCACTGCAGCGTCCTCTATCGCAGCAATCACGGAAAAATTACCGTCATTATCACTTCTTTCTATCAGGTACCCATCCGCGCCCTTTGCAGCATTCCAGGTAAGCTCTACACCGATTTTTGCAACATACTGCGCCGTATCAAGCACAACAGCATCGGGAAAAGTTGCAGTTTCCTCTGATATTACCGATTTTCCCTCTATCTGCTCGCCCTTATTGTTCACTGCAAACGGAACTAAGGTATAGCAGTATGTTTTTCCTTTATATACATCATCAATGTAACTTAACGCATCCGCACGAACATCGGCAACCATTGTTTCTGTTTCCGAAGAAGCTTCCCTTCTGTAAATTTTTATTCTGTCAATCCCCGAAACATCGCTCCACGCAAGCGTTATATGCTTTTCATCGTCATATGTTACCGCGTCGATCATCGGCGCATTCGGTGTCATTTTAAACGTGATAGTTGATGACGTGTAAATTTTATTACCGCCTGCATCAGCCGCATCATATGCCTCCACATAGTATTGATGCTCATCGCAAGGCAGATAATTGCTGCTTTTCATGCTGAGATTTACGCTTACATTCGTTGTTACAAAGCTAAATGTTTTTCCGTTTGCTTTATGCCAGATTTTATAAGATTTCGCCCCCTGTACAGGCTGCCATTCAAAATACGCACTGTAATAATCTCTCTGCTTCCAGAGCAAATCTCTATTGATACGAAGCTCACTCCACTCAGTGTATGCATCCCCCTGTTTTGCGCGCACTTTGTAACAGTACTCTCCCCAATCGTCCGTAGACGCAATGTAGGATAACGCATCATCCGCACCAATATCCGCTATATGCACATAGTCCTTATCTTTATTTGAAAGCTTCCAAACCTCATAACTTTCCGCCCCGACTACACTATCCCAAGCCAGCGCCGCCGTGTAACTGTCATAATCGGAAAAGGTAAACTTTGGACCTTTTACTATTCCTTCTATTTTTGCATCTGCTACATCTGACAGCTGTTCACTGCTGCCATAAACGGATGCGATCTTATAATGATACTGTGCCGCGCTTCTCTCTGAAAATAAATCCGTATAGCTTCTTGCAGATCTTCCCACCGTGTCTATCAACGCATAGTTACCGTTATCCTCAGCTCTGTAAATTCTATAGCAATCCACATCCGTACATTTTGACCATGTGATATTTACTTTCGGATACTCGCTAAAGTCCTGTGCCTCTGTCACACGTATTTCTTTGATATTCGGTACTTCCTCCACATCATCACAGTCCACTGTAAGTGCATTGATGCGAAATGTCCTGTTATTTTCATAATTGTCCTGCCATGATGTCAGACTCGAACCGTAAAAGCTCTGCCCTTTTGCGATTACATGCTCACCTTTTTGCTGTCCGTTATCTAACGTGTAGCTTCTGTCAAAATACATGCTCGGTTTTTCTTTCGGAAAGGTAAACACAACCGATACCCTATCGTCCGCATCAAACACAAGCGATTTATCAAGCGCAATCGTGTGAAGTCCCGCATATCCTAACGTGCCTGTCTGCGGTGTATCAAGCATCGGCGTTCCGCTTGTGGGATTCGTCACGATACCATCCTTCATCTCCGGATTTTTATAGATTTGAAGTTCATACTCCACATCCGATGTTCCAATCAAAAGTGACACTGCTGTCAGTTTTTCACGAACCGCATGTTCACTTTTCATTGTATAGACCTGCGCCGCTCTTCTTGCCGCTATTGTAGCGGTCGAAAACGCCGTATTTCCGTAGAAGTAATCATTGTCATATTTGGAAGCGTCACAGACGGTAACCGCATAGACGGGATTAGCGGAGCCAAGCGATACGTCCTCATATGAAATGTAAATATAGCCGCCTTCTCCGGCAGTATCACCCCAACTGTTTCTGATAATCCATGCACCGTCATTTTCCGGCTGATGTTCTTTATTAAAATTTTCCTTCGCGTAGTAATCGTCCCAGCCGACTGCCATAATTGCATGATTTGTCTTTGCCGATGCTGTGCCGCCTTTATAATTATAGTAAGATTTTTTATCCTCATTGTTTAAATATTGAGAGCCATTATAATACGACCATGACACCGCGCCATAGTCCATAATCATTTTTTTAACGACCTTGATTGCCTCCGTTTTATCCTCTGCACTGGCAAAATCATACCGATAGGCATTCTCAAGATACACTGCTGCGTCCTGTGCCACAGTCCGCTCCAAGGCGTCGGGAAGCGTGCTTCCCGGATAAGGATAATCCTCTTCCGCTGCGCCGCCGTTCCAATTCATCAGACGGATTACGCCTCTGAGATCATTTCCACCGTTATCCAGATAATAACTTGCCGGACTTGTCATCGTATCGCCGTTTGCATTGTCAAGCGCATCATATCCTGTATTAAATCCAAAATAGGCAAGATGGCGCTCCGACAGATTAATGCTGTCCGCTGAAATGTCCATATCTCTTATCATTGACACTTCCATCGCACCCGTCAGGGAAAAACTCCAACATGCGCCCCAGACTCCTTGATTTCTGATTTCAGGCAGATAGCCCATTTCTCTAGCATCATACTTTGCAGGCATCATACTTCTTGCCCTTGTTGCGCCGACAAGCTTCCGGGTAAATTCTTCCTGATTTTGGTCATACGGAACGTTTTCCGGTTCAAGCGCCTCAGGGCATGGATAGTCTGTTTCCTCAAATTCCTCTGCTTCGTCCCTCTCCTGCGCCACATTTTCCGACGCGGTTTCCGACGTACTTTCCAAAGCGTCCTCCGCAGTCGTGGCGGTTTCCGTTTCCTCTTCGGCTTCTGATATTTGCTCCGTTTTTGTTTCGGATACACCCTCGGCAGATTCCTTTTTCTCTGCTTCGGACTTTATATCAGTCTGTTGTTCTTCTATGTAATTTTGTACACTGCTTGGTGTTTCAAGGGAAGTTTTCTCGTCTGCCTGTTCCTGCGTCTTATCGGCATAATCCTGCGATGTCAAAGACTCTGCTGCCTCCGCGGCATATGGTCTTATTTCCGATAACGGCGACAGAAAAAGCAGTATCGCCAAAACAAGTGCAATTTGTTTTTGCATCTTTATTTTCAATCTTGTCACCTGATTTCTTACATTGTGCAAGCCGTTACTATCTCATTTTTATTTTATCACAGCGTTTTCGCAAAGTCTAATCAATCTTCAAAATTTTCATGCTTCGAAAAATTTCCGCTCTCTTAATCAAACAACGGATGCCAGGCTTTGCCAGACATCCTTATGCTCAACAAAAGCTTGGCAGCATCACGCTCCCAAGCTCTTTTATCCTAAAATCTGTTTTATTATTATGTTATGTCAACTTCCACTCATCGCCTTAAAATTCGCCGCCAATTCTTTCTGAATCTGCTCCGCACGCTCAGACCACTCCCGATGCGATTTTGGCAGCGTCAGATAACATGCAGTTGCCAAAAACAGAAACGGCACCAGTACTTCCATACCAAACACTGCCCCAAGCACAGGCGTCTGCGCGATCATCTCCAGCAGATAACCCTGTAAATTGTGCATATAGTTATTTAAATTCAGTACCAGATTAGAAAATGCCCAAAAATACAGCACCAGATTGACACGCCATGTTCCGTTCGGACTGATAAACACATACAGCCAGAAAATCTGAAATAACGGCGCCAAAACATCTGTTATAAGGTTAAAACCGGACCCTATCTGGTGCAGTGCAACACTGCTCAAAACAGCATGAATAACCCAATAGACAGCCAGAATCCGAAATATCATTCTCTTTTTTTCAATCCAGTTTTTTACCTCCGGCTCCGCATCATAAGCCCGTTCTCTCTCCTCCTGAAACTGCTGCTTTAACGCTGCCTGTTCTTCCTTTGTCATGAAATGCCTCCCTCATGAACTGTCATTCAATCTCTGTTAATCCCGCACAATAACAACCTGTTTTGCCTGCGTATACGGCTTTGAAAAATTCACCTGCTCCAATCTTTCCGGCGTAATCGTAATACCCGATGCCGCCACATCTGCCGTTCCTCGTTCCACGGACACAATCACAGAGGCAAATTCCGTATTCTGCACCTCAAGCTGCATGTCGAGTTCATCGCAGACAGCCTTCATAATGTCAATATCTATTCCTATAATGCTTCCATCCTCTGCCATACTCTCATACGGTGGAAATTCCGCATTTGTTACCATCACCATAACACCGTTTGCATACGAAGTTTTATCCTGTCCCTCATAAGCCGTAACGGTCGTTTCTCCCATAATCCATGCATCCTTAATTTGCTCTAACGTCCCGTCATTTTGTAAGTTGTCCAACGCATCGTTGATTTTTTCCAACAACTCCGGATTATTCTTCCCGACAGCAATTCCGTACTCCTCATCCGCAAAAGGCTCCTCTAATATATGTAATCCACTGTTCTGCCCAACAAATACCTTAGCCGGCGCATCATCTATGATCACGGCATCTACAACGCCCTTTTTCAATGCCGCCGCAGCGTCACTTCCTCTGTTAAAGCGCACGACTTCCGCATTTTCAACATCGCTGGCATAGGTTTCTCCCGTCGTCTTTAACTGAACGCCAATCTTTTTTCCGTTTAAGTCATCGATTGAAGCGACTGTATTTTGGGCCGCCGATGTGCCACACCCCGATACTGCTGCTATCATACAAACTGCCGCCATCACAACACATAATTTTCTCATTCGTATCGCCATGTACCTTTCCAATTTTATGCGACAACACGGTTTCGACCGCTGTTCTTGCCGACATAAAGCTTTTCATCCGCGCTTTGAATCACTTTCTCACAATGCATGTCCTGCGCGCCCTCCGCAACGCCAAACGTCATTGTAATCTGCATTTTTTTGCCATCATAATCAAACTCATGCATTAAGATGCTCTGTCGAAGCTGTGCCACTTTTCCGACAGTGTCCTCCAGTCCAAGCGTGTATACAAGCAGAAACTCTTCTCCGCCCCAACGGCTTGCGAATCCGCAGTCCATAACCCCTTTTTTGATAAGCGCAGAGATTTCTGTCAACACATAATCGCCCGCATCATGTCCATATGTATCGTTGACTTTTTTAAAGAAATCAATATCACACATAACAATGGTATACCGTTCCTTTTTCTGTACGATCGCATCCAGTCTATTGTGACAGCTTCTCCTGTTATAAAGACCGGTCAGCGAATCCTTCTCAATCAGATTCTTGATATCATCCCTCATCTTTAAAGCGTAAACTCCGATGGAACCAATCTCATCGTTTCGGTTGATAATATGATCGCCAAGCGCAGCTCCTAAATCACCTCCGGAAATTGCCCTGAGAAAATGATTGATACTGTCAATATCCGAAATCATGTATGATGTAAACCGCAGTATAATGAACACGGAAAAGACAACTATAATAACGGAAAGGGCAGCAAACCACACGATAACCTCCATGATCTTTTGATAAACCAGATCCTTTTGTTTTCCGGCAAAGACCATGCCTACAACCCTGTCGCCGGTATTCTTTATCGGAACATAATACCCGACATACTGCTTACCATTTATCATTAAATTTTTGGCAAAAACACTTTCGCCTTCCCTCAATACGGTATGCGTAATTTCACTGTCCGCTCTTGTGCCCACGGCTGATATTCCATATTCGTCCTCCAAGGTCGTCATAATACGCAAATCGTCCCAAAAAATCGTAATATCTATCTGTGACTGCTCCTTGATCCGCAAAATCATTGTGGAATCCGTGATGTTCATATCTCCCTTGAGCAGCATATCATTTTCATACTTGTAATCACCACTAAGCGCAAAATTCATACAGTTAAGCAGCGTATCCGTGGTGGACGCCAGATCACTCTGAATGCTCTGCATATAAAACCCGTAAAAGAGCGACACACCAACGAGCGTGATCAGACAGCTCAACAAAATAACAGGCAATATTACTATGGGAAGAAGTTTCTTGCGGATACCTCCATTTTTTTCTTTCAACAGATTATCCTCCTTTTCCTTTTGTTTATCATCGGTTTCCTTCCCTTTTATTTTGTACCGAATTTATTTTATCACATTTATCCATTATTATCAATCTGTTTCTTACTCCAGGGCATGTCTCAAAGAACGCATTGAGAATAAACATTTCTTTAAATATAGTGCAATCTTTTTTTATTTATGGTATTATAATGTCGACAAACATCATATGTGCCCGAACGGGCAGAAAGGAACAATCAGAAATGCTATTTGCCAAAAAATGCCCTCTGTGCAGTACGAAAATGAACAAGGTGAACGGGGTCCTCACATGCCCCATGTGTGGTTATAACGAATCATTTCACAGTTCGTCCTACACCACTTCCGATTCGGGTGCGATCACAAAAAACACAAATGCAAGTACGAGCACAAATATAAGTACAAACACAAGCGAAAACTCCCGCTCCAACTACCAAACTCCCGGCACCACATCGGGAAGTCCATACGGACAAAGCAACAATGCCGGCAGTCAGCAAAGTAATGTAAGACCTTACCAGCAGTATCTGAATCAGCCGCAGACAAACAATTCTTCTTCCGGTCAGAGCTTCGCGGAAATTACGGCACAAAGGCGGGCCGTCTACGGAGATGAAAAGCGAAAAACAAACAATGGTGCACTGGTCATATGCATTGCTCTTTTGGTTGTATTTGCGGGAATTTTTATTCCTGTTATCATTCGATTTTTTGCTCCCGAAAAAAACAGCGCTTCCTCTTCATACGGAGGAAACAGCGGAAATAGAGCGACAGGTTCCTATTCTGATTCTCTATACGACAACTACGATACCTCAAAAAATTCTGAGCCTGCGATAACGGTTCCCGAAACGCCGTTTTTTAGCCAGGCAGTTTGTCTAATATTTAACAAAGAAATTGACGAAATTTCCGCAGAAGATACGGCACAGGTTATCTCGTTACATGTATACGAAATCAACTACGCTTATTTAGCGGTTGACTATACGCTTGCAGACGGCACAAGCGGCACAGTTTATCCCGTCTCACAATTACCCGATGTAACCGAAGACCTCACCTGTTTTGTCAATCTGGAAGCGCTTTATCTTGAGGATTCCTACTCCACCCTTAATTTAAGCGGACTTGACAAGCTGCACACACTCTATGCCGACAAAGATATCGATGATATCGCAAGAACCATTACTCCTTCCCAGATCACATCGCTTGGTATTTATAATGCCCGATTTGATCTTTCGGGACTGAGTGCCTTTTCCAATGTCGAAAGCCTTTATCTGGACGGAAGCAGTTTGCTTAATGATATCAACGAAATGGCGAATCTACCTAAGTTGAAAAACCTTACTATTGTCGACGGCGACTATATTGATGACCTTTCGGTGTTATACAATTTGACACAGCTTGAATCGCTCTCGATCGAATCCAAATCGCTCAGAGATGTAACCTTTTTAACGAAGTTTGACAATTTAACAGAACTTACCATTACGGGAAGCAAGGTTCTTGATTTCAATCCACTTGCAGCGTGTACGGGACTGAAAAAGCTGTATCTTTTGGAAAACTATGAAACCACAGACTATGAATTTATAAAAGGAATGACACAGCTTACGGAGCTTGGTCTGATTACAAGTTTTAACTTTGATGATTCGGATATGCCCGATTTCTCGGCGCTTAGCAATGTCACAAAACTTCATGTCGGAAACTTTGAAAGCTTTGGCAATTTAAGAACCATGACAAACTTGGAAGAGCTCATCATAGATGACGGCGGCTACGGTGATTTTGGCAGCGACAACGCGCTTTTATCGCTCCCCAAGCTTCGCTCGCTTACTTTGATCAACAGCTCCGTTTCCCCCGAAATGCTAAGACAGGTGTCCGAGGTCGAAGGGCTTGAATATCTGGATCTCAATTGGAGCTACCTATGGGGCAGCATTAATCCGATTCTCTCCATGCCAAACCTTAAGGAGCTGAATCTTCGAAATGCTTCCTTTATGATGGATGCCGACAGTCTTTCGCCGAACGAAAATCTACGCATCCTAAACCTAAACAGTGCAAAAATTTCCGAGTATAGTTCAGACCAGTGGGCGGACCACGAAAATCTGAGTGCCGAAGAGATTCAAAAGGCTCTTGCAAATTTTCATGGTATGGAAGCGCTTATGTTGGAGGAGCTGAAATTAAACAGCGTAGAATTCGCAAAAGAAATGGAGCATCTGAAATTATTAAATATTAAGAACAATTATGTCGTTTCGCTTTCTCCGCTTGAAAACCTGCAAAATCTTCAGGCGATCGTGTGCGAAACAAACCCGATTTCCGATACGGCAGGACTTGATGATATTTTGGTAAAATAATATATGTCCTGAACGATTTTGAGGAGGCTACAGCCTCCTCATTTTTTCTAATCGCTCATGCAGTTGTCTGATATACGCAAGCTCGTTCTCTTCTTTCAGCTCACGTCCCGAATAAAAATATCTGACACGTGTGTCATTTTTTTGTTTCTCATCTGCAGCATCCTCAAGTAGATTCCGCTCTTTCAGTACGCGGGCAAGCTGCCGTATGGTACCCTCACTTCCGTCTATGATATGTACGCCCTTTGGCAAAATTTTTTGAAAACTGTCCTTGAAATAATTAAAATGCGTACAGCCAAGCACCAGTTCCCCGTATTCTTCAATTTGATAGGTCAAAAGCCTATCCCTCAAATATTGTTCCACCGCATCAGAAGAAAATTCACCGCGCTCAGCAAACTCTACTAACTTTGGAAGGGCAAGCAAATCGACTAAATGTGCATCATCAATGCGCTCCACCAAGTTTTTGAGTTTCTTTTCCTTGACGGTAAGCGGCGTCGCCACCACCATAACGCGCTTTCCATGGCTTTCTTCTAC
>JAAVAF010000041.1 GCA_014804225.1 Lachnospiraceae bacterium | reverse complement strand
TAATTGATGTGTATACAAAAATCAAGTATTATTTATTTTTCGTTAAAATAGTATAGTTAATCGCATCTTTTTGTGCCGTCAAAAACAGTAATTTTAGGCATTATTACAAATTGTTCATTCAGAAGTTTTCAATCTAGTCCCCTATTTTCTATATTGAATATGACAATTGCTCTTTTTTCTACGTGCAGCACGTGTTTAGCGTGTCATCAAAATATTTTTCTTGCAAAATGTGCTACGTGCACATATAATGATATTTGTAACAAGTCAATTATCAAGCGCCGACACGCTTTGCGCGTCGCATTATCAAAGGAAAAAGGAAAACACAAATGGCTACCATAAAAGAAATCGCAGCACTCGCCGGTGTATCCCGTGGAACCGTCGACCGCGTGCTGAATAACCGCGGTTCTGTAAATCCTGACACCGCAGAAAAAATAAAAGAAATTGCAAAGGCGCTTGACTATAAGCCAAATAAAGCCGGTCTTGTACTTGCCGCCCAAAAGAAAAAAATAAAACTCGGCGTTATTATATTTTCCGCTGAGAATCCGTTCTTTTCTGACGTGCTGTACGGCATCAACGAAAAAACGGAAGAACTTTCCGGATACAGCTGCACCGTGATTGTAAAACAAATCCATATCAATACGGATGAACAGCTAAAAGCAATCGATGAACTCATCGCCGCAGAAGTAAACGGCATCGCCCTTGCTCCCTGTAACGATAACCGTATCCGCAACCGTATCAATGAACTGTTTGAACAGGGAATTCCCGTTGTCACGTTAAACACGGATATTGAAAATTCAAAACGTATCGCATATGTTGGAAGTAACTATACAAAGAGCGGCGCTACCGCTGCAGGTCTCTTGCGTCTTATGACAAGTGGTAAAGTGTACATCGGCATTCTAACAGGTTCCGCCGATATTTTATGTCATACGGAACGAATTGCCGGATTTTCCAATACCCTTCAACCCTATTCAGATAACATTCACATTGTTTCCATTACAGAAACACATGATGATGAAATAGAAAGCTATGAAAAAACGACCAAACTGCTAAAAGAACACCCTGAAATAAACGCGCTTTATTTCGCAGCGGGCGGTGTTTACGGTGGCTGCCGTGCAGTATCCTCGCTCGGTCTTGGCCATAACATAAAAATTATTGCTTACGATAAAGCAGATACTACCGAACAGTTTTTAAAAGATGAAATCTTGTCCGCAGTAATCTGTCAACAACCGCGCACACAAGGAAAAAAGCCGCTTGATATTCTTTTTACGTATCTTACAACGGGAGAAATGCCTGAAAACGAATATCATTACACTGCCGTAGATATCCGCATTTTAGAAAATATTTAGATGCGCGCAGAATTATTCTCGCTAAATTCTATCATATTGGGTCGAAAGCGCAGCGGCAGCATACCTGTCTGGAGTTTTTCATTCGTTCTGGACTCTATCGCTATGGTTTTACAAAAACGTTGAAACAACTCCTGATATTCTTTCTCCGCTTCCGTAAATCTAATTTTATCATTGTCAAACTCCACGCCCTCGGCAAGATACCACGGCTTAAACTTGGGGTGGAGTCCATATGTGTTAGTATTTTCATCATATATGATAAAGTTCTCCATCGGCAGTCTGTCCGAAAAATGCGGCATAATAAACGGCAGAATATGATGCTTGACATTCATCTTCGCGTACAAGATACCGTCCTCAAGCTCTGAAAAGCGTATAAATTGCAGCATGCGTCCTACCTCGTTAGACGATGCTCTCGCACATCGGAACGCCTTCTGCACACAATCTTCCCCCAGCCTGTCAAAAATCTGTCTGTCATTCATCTGGAGCCCCAATA
This sequence comes from Lachnospiraceae bacterium, assembly GCA_014804225.1. GTDB lineage: Bacteria > Bacillota > Clostridia > Lachnospirales > Lachnospiraceae > COE1. Next base: position 12,088 of record JAAVAF010000041.1, on the reverse strand, counting down.
CAATGGTATGATACACTGCATCTGCCTTTTCTTCAAAACACGACGCCATTGCCAGGCACAACTGATAATACGTTTCCTCACCAAGTTTCTTTCTGATCGTACTGATGACCTTACTTGCATTTTCCGCATTTGTTTCAAGCGGCAGATATTCGGTAAAAAGACGGTATGTGTCCGGATTTTTCGTTGCCAGATGCAGCAAATCATGGCTTTCTATCTTCTGTTCTTTTTTAAATGCATACGCCTCATATACACCATTTAAAATGCCTTCTATGCTATCCTCACATACAAACACATATTCACCCATATGCCTTTTTCCCTTCCTCTGTCATACCAAAAAGTCCCGCATTTTCCTGTGTATCATCGAACAGTGATAGTTGCTTGTAGGTCATTCCATCTTTGTCAAAGGGGAGCTTTTCATGCTCTGCCAAAAGATTTCTCGTGATGTAATTCTCTTCTATCTTCGTGTTGTACATCATTTTTCCGCTACAGGTAATAAAATACAGCGCCCGCTTGAGTACAACTCCCATTTTCTTTAAACTTTCAAAATTGAGTGCTCCCGTTTTTCTTGCTTTGCAGATGCGCTGTGCGCTTTTTACGCCAATTCCCGGAACGCGCAAAAGCATCTGATAATCGGCTCTGTTAATCTCTACAGGGAACTGCTCCAAATGCTGAAGTGCCCAGTCACACTTAGGGTCTAAAAGAATATTAAAATTCTGGTGTTTTTCGTTTAAAAGCTCACTCACTCTGAAGCTGTAGTAGCGAAGCAGCCAGTCTGCCTGATAAAGTCTGTGTTCCCGAAGAAGCGGAGATGCCTCTCTCACGGACGGAAGCGCCTTGTCCTCGTTGATTCCCACATATGCCGAATAAAATACTCTTTTTAACCCAAATTTATCATACAGCCCCTCTGCAACCGACATAATCTGATAATCACTCTCCGGCGTAGCGCCTATGATCATCTGCGTAGACTGCCCTGCCGGTACAAAAGACGGCGCGCTTTTATACAGGGCAAGTTCTTGTTTGCCCTGTGCAATGCCGTTTTGTATTTGGCGCATCGGTTTTAAAATATTGCTTCTATGTTTATTCGGTGCTAACGCTTCCAGACTCTGCGCCGTTGGCAGCTCTAAGTTTACGCTCATTCTGTCTGCAAGATAGCCGGTCTGCTGAATCACGATAGGATCTGCTCCCGGTATTCCCTTGACATGGACATATCCGCGAAATCGATATACATTTCGCAATTTATAAAGTGTCTGATAGATTAACTCCATCGTATATGTCGGATTATTGATAATTCCAGAGCTTAAAAAAAGTCCTTCAATATAATTGCGCCGATAAAAGTTCATGGTAAGCTCACAAATCTCGTCCGGTGTAAAGGTCGCTCTCGGCACATCATTGCTTTTGCGGTTTACACAGTATTTACAGTCGTAGACACACTCATTTGACATTAGGATTTTTAATAAGGAAATACATCTTCCGTCTGATGAAAAACTATGACAGATGCCTGCAGAAACACAATTTCCCATGTCACGCCCGTTTCCTTTTCTGTCGACACCTGAGCTTGTGCATGCCACGTCGTATTTTGCCGCATCTGTGAGAATTGTAAGTTTATCCATAATGGATTTTTTTGCTGTTGTGTACAGCTCTATATTCATTTCCTTTTTTGGAATAGCGCAGCCTGGCGCCGATTTTACTAAAAGTTCTCCCATTGTATGCTTCCTCGTTTCGAACATATAATCAGAAATTTTGTTCGATTTTATAATAGCATACATTTGTTTGCATTGCAAGTTGTTTTTTACGATATTTCGTTGATAAGTTCCAATATTTTCAATACATTTTGTTTCTGAAAATCGCTATACTTGTTCAGCATCTTATTAATATACAAATTGCACGGGTCCTCGCCGCTTGAACCCGCAAGAATATAATCGCATTTTACCTCAAGCGCTTTTGCAATACGATAGAGTACATCGGCTGTAAAACCTTTCTTACCCATTTCAATCTCATATAAAAATTTTGTTGAAATCTCTGCCTTTCCGGCAAGCTGTTCTCTGGAATATCCTTTTATCTTTCTAAGCTCATGTATTCTTTTTCCCGCCTCCAGATACAATTCGTTTGTCATCGTATCACGCGCCCCTCTCCATAGTAATCCTTATTTTTACATACGCACGACACAAGTCTGTCTGCAATTCTTCTTTATTATATATATTGCATCGCGAATACATATTTACTTATACAGAGTTAAGTATAATACACTCCTGATGGGGTTTTGCCAAAAATGTATTGAAGTGTTCAAATCAAGTCTCAAGATGCTAAATTTGTCGAAATTTGTTATTTTATGTGCTCTATTTGCATACTTTGTTCCGATTTTAGCATATCTGATTCTTTTTGGAATATGATTACCTTTGTGGAGGCGATGAGAATTGCAAAAGATATTGCGTATGGCATATGAAAATGCTGATTTAAGCCCAAAAGAGCAAAAATTTATGACATTTCGCTTAAAATGCATGCTGTATGATATGAGCAAAGTTATCTTATTTGTAGCTTTTTTCGCGGCTATTCATAAATTAGACAGCTTTGTGTATGCCTTTCTTATCTTCTTTCCGGTAAGGCAAATATCAGGAGGACTTCATTTTAAACATTATGTATCCTGCTTGATATTCTCGTTTGTCTATATGTATGCTGCAGTTGTGTTGCTTGCACCCATAAAACTTGCACTTGCAGCTGTCATTCCTATTTTGGCGGTCTGCGCGGCTGTCATTTATATGATCGGGCCGATACTTGCGCCTACAAGACCTGCACTAACGAAGCAGGAATTCGCAGAGCGTCGCCTAAAAGCATTTAAGATTATCTGCTATGAAATTGTTCTCACGGTATTATTTTTTAACAGTGACCTTGCAAGTGCCGGTTATTGGACTATTATTTTGCATACTTTGCAGTTATTAATAGCATGGATTATGAAAAGTAGCAAGAAAGGTGGTGAAAAGAATGGTTAAGAGACTTTCAAAATTGGAAATGTTTTTAACATCTTCTCTGATTTCTTTGTTTAGGGATTTGCCTTATACTATTCCCTGTGGTTTCTTTTTTGGAGAACCCGAATATCCATCTAATGAAGAATAAAAGGCATCGCTTTATGCGATACCTTTTATTACTCGATTAAATACTACTTTAAAACACAAATAATTTTTATCATACTTATTAACATTTTCAACTTGAATATACGCCTTGTATTTTTTCGATAGTGCGTTAGCCCTATACAATCCTATACCATGTCCATCCCCTTTTGTACTATATCCATATTCAAAGAACTTCTCAATTTCACTATTTATCTTTCTATTACTTCTATTTGCTATGGAAATAATAAACTCGTTATCGTTCTGTATTAATTTTACATCTATTTCTCTATCAGCTTGATGCTCGATCGCCTCAACTGCATTATCAAAAAGAATACCGATTATTTCAATCAAATCGTTTATCGCTATTTTCTCAATAACGATATCTTGAATCTCATATTCTATGTTGATATTATGTGCTGATGCCGCGGTAAATTTAGAGTACAGATATCCTACTAAAATGGGTGATGTTTTTAGCTTTAATAGCTTATTATATTTATTATCTTGAAGAATCTTTTCACAATACTTATTCTGTTCTTCAATTAATCTTTTCGTATCATGTATGGTATACTGCATACATTTAATTGCATTAATATGATTATCAAATTCATGCTGTTTCATTCTAATTGCTGCTATCGCATCTTCAAAAGTTGCAGTATATAGTTGATATGTTCTCAGTTCTTCTATCTTATGTCGTTTTTCATTTTCTGAATTAATCCAAAGAATTAATATCAAAGTTACAATCAAAAAGCATATTACTATCTGTCCCAAATAATACGAATCTATCACTTTATGTTCTAAATGATACGAAGTTAAGCTTTTCAACAGAAAAAATATCAATACTATAAATATTATTTTCCTAAATTTAGTAACTATGTTAATTAATACAAGTAAATGCTTTTCTTGCCAAAACACAAGAAATGTAATTATTAATGTATTTATGATTATTCCCCATAAATACGCACTAAATATATCAGGAATCGTTTCACTGATTATTCCATACAATAATAATTGGAGTATTGGTATCGCACACATCATTACACATAATGGTTTTATAGAGTGTTTCCATGTATCAGTTACTCTTATCCTTGTATATATAAACAAATATACATATGGCAACAATTTACCAAATCTTATATCAGCTCCAATAAATACTAACATCGTCCAACAGGCAAAATCTAACAAACTCCACCAACTAAACTTAATGCTTTTCCCTGCCGCTTTGTGTATACAAAGTATAATTCCTACATACTCCGTAATAAACTCTAAAACCTTTACAAGCATAACTCATCCAAAAATCCTTTCTTCATCTTCCCACCAATCTTAACCGTATCCCCATTCCTAAGTTTCACAATCTGATTTGCCTTATCAACATACTCAATAAACATTCGATTCACAACTACATTTCTGCTGCACTGAAGAAACAGTCTTCTTGGCAATTCTGTGATAAGTCGTTTTAACGACATATAATTCAGCTCAACCGTTTCGTCAAGCGTATGGATTGTAATACTTCGAAAAGATGCTTCCAGATAAATTATTCTATCAAAGTTTAACGCATAAAGCACTCCGTCCTTCTTATAGTAAAACACTTCTTTCTCCCGATCATTGCTGAGCGGCGCCTCAAGCGCAGCACTTATTACTTTCCGCACCTTTTCCATGTCAAACGGCTTTTCTATATAATCAAAACAGTGCAAATTATGAAACGCATTCATCGCTTCGTCAACAAGACTTGTGATAAAAATAACAGGCGTGAACGCATAACGTTTCATTTTCCTAAGTTCATCAACAAACACAATTCCTGAAACATCATGCGCATCTTCACCCTCCAACACAATATCAACCAGAAACAAATCTATTTCTTCCTCAATTGCATACTTGTATGCGTCCGCACTATTATCAACGCAAAAAACAGCACCGACAGTGTCACATTCTCGTGTCAATCCTGCCAGTGCTTCTCTACATGTTTTATTGTCCTCTATTATCAATACATTTCTCTTCATATTACAGCATACCCTACGCTATCCGATTTCCTGTTCCAAATCATGGAACAGCCCGCTGTGAAAAAATTCATCCAGCGGTATATTTAAACCATCGCATATTACTTTAATCGTCACAATTCCCGTATTTTTGCTGTTGCCGTTCATAATATTTTTCAATGTTGATGGCGGCATTCCCGCATTATACGCTAATTGTGATACCTTCATGTTCCTTTCGTCACAAAGTTTCTTGATTCTGCACACTACTGCCTCTTGTGTCTTCAATTGTCATTCACCTCTATATGAAATAATTTCTCATACAAGTTTCGCAAACATATTACCTATCGTTCGCTACCTTTTTGTATTATCTCATATTACAAGATTTCTATTAGACAACCGGTTCTTATATGGTCTTTGTGACATTTTTATCTATTTTTCCACATTTTACATTTGCATAGTATCACTTCGAAGTGCCCTGCGCGAAACAATCAAAAATGTGATTGCGTGCACCAAAAACGTGATCGTCCATGTCACAGGATACGAGATATAAATTGTTCTCATACTGTGATACTGCGGCATCTGAAATATCGTTGCAATCCACAAAAGCCGCAGTCCGCACGCACCGATCAACGATACAATCATCGGCACAACGGAGTAGCCAATCCCTCGCAATGCGCCCACGAATACATCCATCATACCACACAACGCATAAAGCGTACAGATTATTTGCATTCGTCCCAATCCCGCAGCAACCACGTCCGCACTCGGCGAATAAATGCCAAGAAGCGATTTTCCGAAAAACAGCGCAAGATTTCCGAGCAAAACGCCCGTGATAATGACATAAAGTTCTCCCGCAAACAAGATTTTATAAATCCGTTTGTATTCCCGCGCACCGTAATTCTGACTGGTAAAAGAAATGGTCGCCTGATAAAACGCATTCATCGCCATATAGACAAAGCCCTCAATATTTGCCGCTGCCGAATTCCCCGCAACTGCGACTGCACCAAAGGAGTTGACTGCCGACTGAATGACCACATTGGAAAGGGAAAATACCATTCCCTGAAATCCCGCGGGCAGACCGATGCGGACAATTCTTGCAAACTTTTCCCCGTTGATTTTCAGCTCTCTCAGATCCAGATGAATTCCACCCTGTTCCTTCATCAGACATCGCACCACCAAAAATGCCGAAATCGTCTGAGAAATTGCGGTTGCCGCCGCCACGCCTGCCACACCCATATGACAAGTGATCACAAAAAAGAGATTTAAAATAACATTGATGATTCCCGCGCCCAGCAAATAATAGAGCGGTCTTTGAGTATCACCGACGGCACGCAAAATCGCGCTTCCGAAATTATATACCATTGTTGATGTCATTCCAAGAAAATAAATCCGCAGATAGATCACTGCAAGATTTAACACTTCCTCCGGTGCCTGCATCAGTTCCAAAAGCGGTTTTGCTCCCACAATTCCAATCACGGTCAAGATCAGACCGCTGCAAATGCTCAAAAGGATCGATGTATGAACTGTTTCCTTTAAATCCTTCTCCTTTTTTCCGCCGTAATACTGTGCTGTCAGAACGTTTGTTCCAATCGAAAGACCGACAAACACATTCGTGAGCAGATTGATCAACGAACTGTTAGAGCCGACTGCCGCAAGCGCGTTATCGCCCGCAAAGCGTCCCACCACCACAATATCCGCCGCGTTAAACAACAACTGTAAAATGCTTGAACACATCAGCGGTATTGCAAAAAGCAGCATTTTTTGAAATACGGAACCGCTGCACATATCTATTTCATATTTCTTTTTCAAATCGTTTCCCCTCTCTCATATATTTTCCTAATTGACACTCTGTTTCCCGGAACGCCAAATCGGATTTCGCAAAGTCATCACAATCAGCGGTATCACCATCAAAGACCAAATCACCGGCTCTGTCCAGATAATTCCCCAATAGCCAAACAGCCGCACAAACACAAAGGTAAACACTAGTTTTCCCGTAAGTTCAATAAAGCTTGAGAGGATCGGCGTCCTGTAATCGCCAAAGCCTTGCATGGAATTGCGCAAAACCACAATAAACACAACGATAAGCAAAAAGGACATATCCACTTTCAAGTAAGTCGCACCCCAGTAAATGATCTCCTCATTTTTCGTGCTTGCAAGAAACGCGATCAGATAGGGTGAAACGGTATGCGCAAGTATAAAGATAATCGCAATCCAAATGCTTCCCAAAATCAGCGCATCTTTCATGCCCTTGCGGATTCGGTCATACTTTCCTGCGCCGTAATTCTGACCACAATATGTCGCCATCGAAGAACCTAGAACACTGACCGGAAGATTCCAGATTTCAAATACTTTACGCGCCGACGTGTGCGCCACAATGATATTTGTGCCAAGCTGATTGATGCCGCTTTGGAGTACCAAGGTTCCAAAGTTGACCAGGCTTGACATCAATCCCATAGAAAGCCCACTCTCATACATCGCAAAAATCTGACTTTTGGTGAGTGCAAAATCGGACTTTGAAATATGCAAAATCGGGAAACTTGTGTATATTCGAATCAAGCACAAGACCACGGACACCAGCTGAGACAATACCGTTGCTACAGCCGCGCCTTTTACGCCCATATTCAATCCGAGGATAAACGTGTAGTCTAAAATAACATTTAACACAGACGCAATAACAAGAAAAATAAGCGGTGTAAACGAATCTCCGATTGCTCGAAGCATATTTGCACAAAGGTTGTAGGCAAGTGTGATAAACATTCCCCACACGAGAATGCATATGTATGTATGTGCCATATCAAGCTGTTTGTTCGGCACATTTAAGAGGTTTATGATTGGCTTTAAAAACAGCGCGACTGCAACAATGATACCTGCTGCCGTGACAAATCCCAACAAAATGGAGCCCGCCACATTTTGTTTCAATCCTTTTTCGTCACCACAGCCAAAATATCTTGAAGTGATGACACTAAAACCAAGGCTTAGTCCGTTAAAAAAACCTGTAAGCAGCGTATAGAGCGATGACACGGCGCCCACAGCCGCAAGCGCATCCTCGCCCAAGATACTTCCCACAATTTTTGTATCGACAAGATTATATAAAATTTGAAAAAGATTACCTAAAAACACAGGAATCGCAAACAGTAAGATCAGCTTTAACGGTCTGCCCTGCGTCAAGTTTAATGTGGTTTTTGATGATTTCATCTCAATTCTCCACTACATTGATAACATACAAATTTGTGCAGAGAATGCCTGTTTTGTGGCATTCTCTTGTGTGAGACTTAGAACTTCTTCGCGAAACAGCCTTTGCTGTGAGCGTTAGAAGTTCTTCTCACACTATTTCCTAAGTCCTTTTGGATAGTGGTTTTTCATAATCTGCCCTGCAAGTTTTCCCCATCCGATACTGTAGCCGTTATAGGTCATCAGATACCAGCCCTTTTCTCCTTCATAGGTTAAGGTCTGTCCATTCAGATAAGAATTTATGACACTCATGTCACTTTTCTTCCCATTGGGGCAAAGCTCCATATGATACTGTACCTCATCTTTCGTGAGCGCAAGCGCCAGTGCGTGTGACGGCTCAAAACGGTTTTTCTTCAGCGTCCCAAGATGTAACCCTGCACGCAATACCTTTAACTTATGGATGGAAGGCATCCCTTGCGGCATCAAATATAACTGCTCTCCAAACCGAAGAAGACGCTCCTCCTTCTCCTCCAAAAGATTTCTTTTCAAATAGTCCTTCTGAAACGCAAGAAACTCTTTCTCTTCTTTTGCGGGAATGCCCTTTTGCACTCCGTTTTGCAAAAATCCCCGATAACCGTTCGGCACTTCACCGGCTTTCTGCAGCACCGCCAGATAATGTCCCTCTCCGTCTATCAAATGTGGGAAAAGTCTTATGGTATCCTCGATATTTTCTGCCTTCAAATCTCCCGCCCACTCTGCTCTGCCGCCGCTCATTCCCTCGTATTTAGCAATCTTAACGATCTCATACTCCGGATGGCGGTCAAGAAACCTTGCCACACTCCCCTCATTTTCTTCCGGTGCAAAGGTACAGGTGGAATACACAAGTCTTCCTCCCGGACGCAGCATCAAGTCAGCGCAGTCCAAAATCTCATCCTGTCTGTCAGCACAAAGCTGTACATTTTCAAGACTCCACTCGCTGCACGCCTCTTCATTTTTTCGAAACATTCCCTCGCCCGAACACGGCGCATCGACGAGTATCCGGTCAAAATATTCTCCGAATACCTCCGACAAACGCTTGGGCGTTTCATTCGTTACAAGTGCGTTTTGAATGCCCATCCTTTCTATATTTTCAGAAAGAATTTTTGCCCGCGCAGGATGAATTTCATTGCAAAGTAAAAGCCCCTCATTTTTCATATAAGAAGCAATCTGCGTGGTCTTTCCTCCGGGTGCCGCGCATAGGTCAAGAATCCTTTCACCGGGTTTCGCATCCAAATATGACACAGGTGTCATTGCACTTGGTTCTTGTATGTAGTAAACACCCGCTTCGTGAAAGGGGTGCTTTCCAAACGGCATATCCTCATTATAATAAAAGCCTCTGTTCTCCCACGGCACGCGCCGTATCTTAGTCTTGTCAAAAAACGGCGCTTTTTCCATAAATTCATCCACGCTTCCTTTCAGTGTGTTGACACGCAGCGCCTGAATTTTGGGTTTCTCATAACTATGCACGAAAGCAGGATACGCACTTCCAAGCATATCCTGCATTCTCTCTTCAAAGTCTTTGGGTAAGTTGATCATAACACAAGCCCTTTATTTTCTTCACAGCCAAGAAGAATGTTCAAACATTGTACCGCCGCTCCCGACGCACCCTTTCCAAGGTTGTCAAACCGCGTGCTCACCAGTATTCTGTCCTCATTTCCCGTCACATAAACTTCAATGCCGTCCCAGCCGGAGCAGGTATTTCCCGCCAAAAATCCGTTGTACTCCGTTTCTTTTCCATACGGCATTACCTTGATAAACTGCTCACCCTTGTAATAGGTGTCAAACAGTTCGTGAACTTTTTCGGGTGTCGGCTTTCCGCTTAGCATATCCGCGTAAAACTGTAATGTCACGACCATACCACTATAATAGTCACAGATTAGCGGTGAGAACAATGGCGTTCTTACAAGTCCCGTAATTTTCTGCATTTCCTTTAAATGCTTATGATTTTGTGTAAGCGCATATTCCCTTGGCGCATCCAGCTCCCTGTCTCACTCTTCCGTCCCATAGACTGCGATTGTCTTTTTTCCCGCTCCACTATATCCGGACATCGCAAATGCCGCCACTGGATAATCCTTGGGAAGCATTCCTTGCGCGATCATGGGATAAGCGATTGTGATAAAGCCTGTCGCATAGCAGCCGGGAACCGCGATCCGTTTTCCGGATTTAATCGCTTCCCTGTGCTTAGGGGAAAGTTCCGGATAACCGTATGCCCAGCCTTCCTCCGTGCGGTGTGCCGTGGATGTGTCAATAATGATGGTGTTTTCATTTTCCACCATCGCTACCGCCTCCCTTGCCGCCGCGTCGGGCAGACACAGAAATGTGATATCGGAAGCATTGATATATTTTTTAATTTCGTCAGGGTCTTTCCGAAGTTCTGACGGAATCTTTAAGATTTCAATATCATCGCGCCCCTCAAAACGCTCAAAAATGCGAAGTCCCGTAGTGCCCTCGCTTCCGTCGATAAAAACTTTTTTCATCTATATAACCATGCTCCCTTCGCAATCTGCAAGTTTGGGCTGCAATGCTCAATACTTGCAAAACAAATAAATTCGTTTGTTGAAAATTTTAATTTTCAACCTTTCTCCTCATTTTTTATCATTCATATTCTTAATGATATGACGAAGCGTGAAAAATGTCAATTTTTTTATGCATTTAAAACGGCTGACACATTTTCTGTAGTGTCAGCCGTTTTGATACAAAATACACAGTTTCTTTAATCAAAATCAAACTTCGTAAACCGTTTCGCCATATCCCGATAGCGGAATCTTACCATTTCATTTTTCTCAAGCACGTCCGCCTCTTTTCCGGTGTACTGACAGCGCATGCAGTAGAACTCGTCCTTTTCTTTATCGTAAAACATATCAATATCCAAATCTCTCATAAAGCATGAGGGACATCTATAATTTAATTTGCCTTTTCTACCTTGAGACATGTCGTAAATACCTCCTTATTCTTGAGCTTGGTTGTGTAACCTAATGTGAGCATCGGTGAGAATGCATAGCCCTCCTTCACATAGCCTGTAAAGTCCTTTCCGCAGGCCGTGAGCAATACCTTTGTTTCGATAGGAGGAATGACTGCCGACACTTCTTTTGCACCTGCAAGGCTTTCTTCTCTGCACTTATACGCATAATCAATCGTCTTTGTTTCGTTATCGCCCACACAGCGCAGCGTAATGCCGTTCATATCCTCGGAATACTCTGTCGTACCATAACAACATACGATGTATTCGTTGATTTCTACCTCTGCATCAGGATTTGACATCTCTAAGATATTTCGCTCAATCTTAATGTCAGAGCTTCCTTCCTCAAAAATAACCTTAGACTGTAATTTAATCGTTAGATCATAAAACTCAATATCAACCGGATCCAGTGTCAGGATACGTGTTTTACCCTGTCCGTTCGCGTTTGGCTCCTCTGAGAAATGTGCCTTTGTACGGCATAAGCAAAGATCAACTTCCTCGCCGTTATAGCAAACTTTCGCACTTCTTACCGTACCCTCGCCCGCATAATGCGTAAAGTAACCCGCTCTGTACTTCTCCTGAATTAAGAACGGATAAGACGCATCCCAAACGTGCTTTGTTCCGATACCGGTCGGCCACTCGAGCTTTGCCGCATAAGGACGAAGATCCACGATTGCGCCGCCCTGATCCATATTGACGCACGCTCTCATAAACGGATCGCAGTACCAGAAAAGCTGTTTTTCCGAGCCGTATAAAATATCTCTCCAAAGCGCACATTCCGGTTCTGTGTAAACGCCCTTTGTCACGCCCTTCTTTTCTCTGTAGTAATCGGCAAACTC
>JAAVAF010000040.1 GCA_014804225.1 Lachnospiraceae bacterium | reverse complement strand
ATGCCATTAATGTAATTTACCAGATTCATATAATCTTCCTCATCCAGAGTACCCTCCAGTTTCACGGAAATCGGATATGGATAAGTCTTTAGAGAGTCATGTTCACGATCTAAGCCTTTTATATGGTTTGCTATGGACACGGCATGTATAAATTTCCTTTCGGCCTTACTCTCCTCGTATTCCTTAATGATCTGTCGTGCAAGGCTCTCATCGGAAATATAGCACGAATAAATATCCGTATAATCCATATCATCCTCAAACACGATCTTGTCAAAACCCATAGCCGTATAAATAGCATCTCTGCCGTAAAAGCTTCCTTCATATGGGTGGATTGCCACCGTATCATAATCCAACACGTTGAAATAATCCACAATGGATGGTATCTTACGTTCCTCAAGCGCCGAGACGATTCCTGTGTATGACGTAAAGTATTTTGTATTCAGTCCCGTCAAAAACTCTGTTTCCGACCCGATTGTACCGCCGCCGAAGATATTGGCCGTAAGATTGCCGGACGAACAATATTCTTCAAGTTTCCGATAGGGCTCCATTGGATCTGATGAAAAAGTAACACCGCTGCCGGTAATATTATCCGTATTCCACCACGATTCGTTCAATATGACAATTACATTCGGCTTGTTGACGGTGTCTGCCTGATTGCTCGCCGTCTGTCCGTCCAGAAAATAGTTGTAGCTGTCCTCTACATTATTCATATTAATATTGGTCAGCCTGTCATTTTTTATAAAATTGTATACAATGTACCGTTCGCTATCGGTTCCGTTTACATTTGTTTCGTCAATAGATGCCATACTATATGCGTTTTTTATAAAGTATCCGCTATAGCCAAGCAGCCCTGCCAGACAAACGCAGCAAAGAGCCAGACGCAATATATGCAGGCGTGGGTTATTTTTGTAAAAAAGAAAAGAGTACTTCCTGCAAAGCCGGTCTAGAACAAATCCCCCGAAGCATAATAGAAATACGAATGCCAATATCTTCAACTGCGAAGGAGTGAATTTCAGATTGAGATATCGCAGCGCTATCCCTGCCGCTTCTGTGACCATCAGGTCATTGAAACGCAGAAGTTCATTGAGGGCAGCATACTTAATGCTGTCTGCATATGCCAATAACATCAGTAACAGCGACGGTATTGTCAAAGCCACCCACAACCGTCTGCTAAGAAACAACAGCGTCATGATGCTCAGACCGATTATAATCGTTTCAAAGTCATAATATCTGTCAACCGAGTGAGCTGCATAGTAGGTAAGGATTGTATCGTCGGGCTGCAGAACATAGTAATCTGCCAGATATGGCAGGAATGTGATCGCTGTTATCAGCAATCCTGCCGCAAATATGTAAATGCATATTTTGTATTCCTTTTTCAATCTCCCCGTATATCCTGCATAATCCATCTTCTGCTCCTACTCCTTAATGTTACGGAATATTTTTTTGTTATGTAGTTCACGGCTGAACGATTCCGTCCAGCCGTGAATAATTAATACCCTAAATAACTCCAATTCAAGTCGACATTTCCATTGATTCCGCTGATCTTACCCTTGCTGGAATACTGCCACATGTCGTATTTGCTCTTGTAAGTCGGAGCAGCCGCGTACTGGGCAAGCCATATGCGGTAATTGCCGATAGCGCCCATGTTCAGTCTGTCCTCGAACCATGTCTTTGACGCATAGATTCCTGCCTTATAGCCTGAATTTGCAACTGTCTGGCAAAAAGCATTCACCACAGCCGTACGTGTCGCCTTATCAATCTTGTCAGCTCTTCCTCCGCTTGACTCGGTATCGATAAAGATCGGATAGGTAAGGTTGTATCCCTTTGCGCAAGCCACCGCAAGCGATGCTTCTTTGACTGCCTCAACCTCGTTGACCGCCTGTGAAAAGACATAAATTCCGACTTTCAGTCCTGCTGCTGTAGCGCCCTGTATATTTTTATTAAAATTCTGGTCCTGAATAAGCGCACCTGTCGAAGAACCTCTATAACCGCAGCGGATAATAACATAGTCAACACCTGATGCTTTTACTGCGTTCCAATTAATTTCGCCGTTATGCCTTGACACGTCAATACCAAACTTGGAGCCGTTTACAGTCGTCGCGATTGCGCCATCGGAGCCAAAGTTATAGGCAACGCCCTGAATTACCTGTGCGCCTGTCACAGGATTTCCGTTCTTATCAAAGAAATAGGTCTTTCCGTCTATCGTCTGCCAGCCTGTATATTTATATTGTGCCGCAGTTTTGATATAAAATTCAACTGTTGTATAGTAATCTGCAAAAACCGCATCTTTATAGCTTCCGTCGTTGTTCTTAATATAAATCTGATTTCCGTTTGCATCTTTTAACTTTGTTGTCGTATCACCCGAAGCATTGGAATTAACCGTAACGACGCAGGAAGCTTTTGCGGGATTTCCGCTCGCATCCTTCTCCTTTGTCACTGCTGTGATTGTAGCACTTCCCGCCGCAACACCTGTCACCACACCTTTTTCGTTTACCGTCGCTACCTTTTTATCAGAAGTCTCCCATGTAACGCCGGCGTCGCTTGTATAATTGCTTACCGTTGCCGTGAGCGTCGTCGTGGAACCCGCCGCAATATAAACTCCTTCTGTTCTGTCAAGCGTCACTTTCAGTACATTTTCCGCAGTAATGGAAACATTCACTTGTGCCTTGATATCGAGCGCTCTGCCGTCTGCACCTGTAATGCCATTGATCTGACCTGTAATGACGGCAGTTCCCGCCTTTTTACCAGTTACAATCCCGTCTGCACTAATCTCCGCCACAGACGAATCACTGCTGGACCATGTGACCGTCGGAAAACCGTCTGTAATCGTTTCCTTACTGTTGTCGTCCTTTGTGTAGACAAGCTTGGAAGGCTTTACCGTAATCGTTTCGCCAACCGGACAGCTTTGTCTGCTCGCGGACAACTCAAGACTTGCACCTGAAATCTTTAACTCCTCCACACGGACCTCACACGATGCGCTTGCCGTATCCGTTGTTTCACTGACCTTTTTCTCAGGCTCAATCACCTTTTTATATTCGTATGCAATGGTCTGATTTGCATCATCTTTGATAGGTGTACACTTCTGCTTTTCTGCATCAGAAAGATTGTCATAATCCTCCGGATCGATTTGCTTTGTTTCCTCGATTGGCTGTTCGGGATCATATGTCGTCGTAATCGTCTTTCTTGTAACGGTATATGTAATGGTCGCCGTACCGGCTGATTTTGCTGTCACGGCTCCGCCGTTTACCGTCGCTACAGACTCGTTTGACGAACTCCACTCAGTTGTATACTGGTATTCCACATTATTGTCCGTGCTGTTTTTAAATGACGTACCGCTTAAGTTTGCCGTCGTCCCCACTTTAAGCGTCAGACTCGACTTATCCAGCGTCACGTTGATTGTGTCAAACAGCATTCTTGCCGCTGCCTTTGAAAGGGTAGAAGGATCCGGTATTGTATTTTTGTCCACAGGCAGATATGTTTCACTTCCGCCAATCTCCGTCTTTGTCGATTCCACCCATTCCACGGTATCTGCAAGTTTTACTTCCTCCGCGGCCGCATCATTTTTTTGTGTATCCTCGGCAGCCACATTGACTTGTTTCTCGCTTTTTACCTCATCCTGTACGTTAATTACAACATAATCAACCTTATCTTTTACCGTAACCGTTTGTGCTAATGTCGGGAATTTGTATTTGTCTGTTGACGTTACAACTGCATCGAAGGTTCCCGCCTTTATATTTTCGGCGTAGATAATACCATCCATATCGTCGTCAGTTAAAACTAACTCATTTTTTGTTTTCGTATTGGTAAGCTTAACCTCAAATTTTGTGCCTGTAATCAGCTCGCCACTCTCGGCATCGGTAAAGCGGATTTTTAAATCCTTTTCTACGGACACAAAGCTTACATTTACTTTGCTGCCCTCTGCCGTGATATCGGTTGGGACATTATCCTGCGCCTCGCTGTCAAAGTTTCCCAAAAGCGCCGCATCTGCCATCGCGGAAAGTCCGTTTTCTCCCACAATGCCAATCCCCGCAAGCTCGGTCCCAATCGGGGCAATTGCCTCAATTTGCCCATTTACGCGCTTATTTGTAAAAAACATACTGCAAATCACAAGTACCGCCACTAACAGCACCACACCGGTTGTCACCAGAATTGCGTCAAATGCCGTCATGTCTGCCATACGCTCCTTTAATCCAAGAAGCAGGCCTTGCATTTTTGCCGCAAAATCCGTGCCATAGATGACATCACCGCCGTCGTCATATTCTTCATACCCGCTGTCATAATCATCGTTATAGCGATTGTCGATGCCGCCATATGACGTGTCAAAGCTGTCCTCGTCATATTCCTCAGCATACTCATCCGCATATTCCTCCGATTCGTAATCCTCCTCTTGCTCCGTGTCGTATACATCGTCCTCTTCATAGTAGCTGCCTGTATCTTCCGCATAATCCTCTATATAATACGCCTCTTCTTCCGCATACGCTTCTTGGGGCACTTCGCTTTCTTCAGCATATACTTCCTGTTCATATGCTTCTTGGGCAGCTTCTTGGGTCAATTCATTTTCTTCATAGTATTCCTCTTGGGCATATGCTTCTTGGGCAGCTTCTTGAGTCAATTCATTTTCTTCATAATATTCCTCTTGGGCATATGCTTCTTCAATAGCTTCTTGGGTCAGTTCATTTTCTTCATAATATTCCTCTTGGGCATACACATCCTCTGATGTTTCTTCGTCATACGTATCTTCTGCAAATTCCTCACCCTCGTAATATGCATCTTCTACAGATTCCTCATCCTCGTAATATGTATCCTCCGCACTGTATTCGACAAGATACGCATCGTCCTCGTCATACTCCTTGGCGTCCTCATCGTACTCGTAATCATAATCCTCATACATCTCTTCTGTATATTCATCAGCCCGATACTTTTTTCTCTTTGCGGCTGCTTTTCTTCTATTTGTACCATACAATCCAAATGTCTTTTTATTTTTCATCACCCTGTTGTCTATAAAGACATCCTCCTTCTTCAATAAAACCCTATCTGCCAATGCCGACAGTATTTAACACTTTTGTAACAATTTCAATCATAACAGAGTTTCGATATTATGGCAACTATTTATGTCAAATTTCTAACTGTAAAATACTGCCATTCCAACCATAATACATCCGATTCCGATTAATTTTTTGAAACTGATTTTTTCTTTTAAAAAAAGATATCCCAACACAAGCACAAGCACATTGCCGAACGATTCGATAATCGGTCCGTTTTTATAATCCATTCCGCTGTATGCATAGATTGTCAAAAACATCGACAAAATCAAGATTACGTATCCGCCGATCACAAGCGGATTTACATATTCCTTTATAATGGAAGTATACTTTTTCATCGCACTTTTTTTCAATAAAAGCTGCGATACGGACGCAGCGCTCACAGACAAAAACATCACAATCATATAACGATTAATCATCTGCCGCCTCCTCCAAATCCTTGGTATCCGTATTGATAATAATGGTGCCAAGCAGCACAAACAAAACGCCAAAAATATTTTTTCCCGTAATGATATCGTCAAAAAATACAACCGCCCACAGCATCGACCACAAAATCGCCATCGAGCGGTTTGCATAGGCGACAGAAAGCTCAAAATGCTTGATCACTTGCTGCCATAACAGCCCGTAAATCGCAAGAACGACAAATTCCAATGCAAAAAATGTTAAAAACTTAACGGGATCATTTCCATTCTGAGACGCTTTCTTGGACATAATGCCCGAAAACGTGTAAACCATCACCACACCTTGCAGCAGAATAATATTTTTCAACTTCTTTCCCATAATGTTCCTCCCTACACACGTACCCCGACTCTATCTTGCTGCTTCACCCGCTGCAATCACATCGTCGTCCAAAAGTCCCTGTTCCTTCAGTACATCATAGTAATTGTAATCCATATAAATATAATAGCCTTGTACAAAATCCAACAAAAAATAATTTTGATCCTCCATGCCGCCACGAATCTGTTTTGCACATGAGAGCACCACATACACACAGTGCTCGTCTCTTGCACAGCGTGCCACCTCCACGGCGTCATAGTATGTCCCATCGCCCTCCATCGCATCGTAAAGCGCGTTTGAAAAACTCCATGCAGGCTCTAAAATATTTCTGCCATAAGGCGTAAAGATATCCGCCGTATACTGTCTGAAAAACGGCAAAAGCTCCGCCGGAAGCACGGCAATCGGCTGATAATGCTCAAGCCTTAACGCCTCCGCCACGTCAATCACCTGCTGCGGCATATGATAGGCATTTACCGACCGAAAATGCAGCGTCTTTGTATATACCAAATCACCATTCATACAGATTACCAGTATGGCAAGCAAAAACACAAGTCCTCTGCTGATGATATTTCGAAACCGCATCATCAGCTTTACCGCACAGAAACATACAATCACGCCCATCGGCAGCGCCCAAAACACGCGGTAGTAAATCGCAGCATCAATCTTCATTCCCACCCACACATAAATCGGACACAAGAAAACAAAAGCAAGGGCCGTCACAAGATATACAAGGGCAACTCTTGTACTCTTATTTTTTTCCGTAACCCACAAAAACAAAAGCGCAATCAGAAAAAGCGGGATTAAAAAACTCCCGTTATTATATAAAACAATATCCTCAAACACGGTCTTTGCAGCCACTCCAAGCGAAGCAATCATCATAGCCCTCTCTCTCTATTTGACAACGATATAGCACACCGCCAACAACAGGCACGGCACACAGCACACAAAAATTTTTACTGCCTCGCGCACACTTTTCTTTTTGAGTCCAATCAGCACTGCAGAAACGCCGACAATCGTCGGAATCAGCATAAAGGAGATGCTTGTGGCGAAAACTGCCGATACAAGCACGCACTCATAAAGAATCCAGATGCCGAGACTCACTTTCTCGCGCGAGAGGCAAATCAGACACAAAATCAGCCCCGGGAGCACCATTCCCGCCATCATTCCCTTACCTTGCCATGTTCTTGTCATCGCAAAGGTTTCCGCCGTATAAAGCGAAATATTTCCGAAGGCAAACCACAGCGCAATCAATATGAGGAACACAGGACGGAAGTTGCTTTTTGCTCTGCCCTCTTTCCTGGTAATCGGCAAAAGCCTGTTTCCAATTTGACCATAAATGCAGTACATAAAGACAAGCCACACTGCCGAAAGCACGCTGTGCGCAACAATTGCGGGGTGTATCCCGCTCAGTCTCGACAGCCATGCCTGATAAATCGGAACAGGCGCAAGGGCATGTCTTGCATCAAGCGGATAAATATAACCGGTATAGGCATCCCGAAGGTACATTGTGTCAAATGTGTCCGTGAGCACGCTTGTTGCGATATAATAGGAGTCATCACCGTCATAATACTCATAAAACACTGCTGCAAAAACCTGAACCCCGATCAGCAAAAAGACAAGAAGCCAGCCGATTTTTACCAGAAACGGCTGCGCTTTTGTCGAACGTATGTTTTTAAAATAATCAGCCCATACTCCCCTTGATGACCAGATTGCATATACCAAAAGAACCGATATCAGCAATGTATAGGTTATGACAAGCGCCGAAAAAGACTTCTCCAGCAGAATAAAGGGCACCGCTGTCAATTCAAATGTAAAAAAGCTCACAAACCACCCGCAGACATACGTCATTGCGGGTGTTCTCTGCAAGCTGTTCATATATTTTACCGGGATCATTCCCAGAAAAAAGGGCACAGGAATTACGAGTATCAGCAATATGCACCACTTGATCATTTCCACTTCCACTGTCAATCTCCTAATTTTCGTTTGAACCAACGTAAATAAATATATTTGTAGGCAAGAATGCTCGTAACCGTTCCGATCAAAATTCCTACGAGCACGTCCGTCGGATAATGCGCTGCATTGTACAATCTTGACAACGCGATCAAAAACGCCGCCGCCAAGGCAAATACACCACACTTGTTTGGTATTGCGCCATCCCGTCCGCACACAAACGGCACCACAGCCACCGCAAATGCAGCCCCCGAATGTCCCGACGGAAAAGAATAGTCATACGGCACATGCCCAAGCAGCAAAAGCTTCTCATTAACGATATATGGTCTTACCCTTGCCACAACATTCTTAATCGTCAGGTTTACCAACAGAAACTCGATTGCAAGCGAGAAAAATGCCGTAACACCGACCGGGCGGTATCTGCGTAGCAAAAGAAGCAGTGTCACCACCAAAATCGACAGTATTCCTGCATTGTTGACCGCTGACACCAAAAGCATCAGCGAATCAAGCGCGTCTATTCTTAGATTTTCCTGTATCCATAAAAGTATGTTTGACTCAAATAAATTAAGTCCTTCCATTAGTTTCCTTCCTTTTGTCCGAAGTAAAGCGACAACTCGGCAGCAATATGCTCTCCCAAGTAAATACTGCCGCTATCCTTAGGGTGAAGTCCGTCCCGCAAAAAGTAGTCGGACGCCTCTTTTGATGAACAGTCCATAAAACCGGTGCCATACAAATCAATGATATGAAATCCAAATTCTTTGGCAAGCTTTTTCTCCGCATCCATAAAATCGCCGAGTGTTGGTTGACCATTAAAGTCAGCGTAAGTGGCACTTGACGTTTTATTAATATCGTACATCGTGACAAAGAAAATCTCCCGGTCGCCGTAATATTCCTGCAGCTGCGACATAAAAGAGCGCACAGAACCGCAGTAATTTCCCGTGGTAAGCGTATCGTTTACACTTCCAAAATGCTTATTCTCCGTAACGCATAGATAATCATTGACACCGGCAAAAACCACGATAATATCGGAATTAATGTTTGTTACATTGCCAAAATTCATCGCAAGCGAAAGCTCGTCGCCGCCGTATGCGGAAAACATTCTTCCGCCTTTGCCATGATTTAACACATTCTCGAAATGCAGATAAGAATTGACATATGTAACATAGCTTATATAATTTCCGTTCTGATCCACGGAGCTTGTAATACCCTCTGTAATGCTGTCGCCAATGAATACAATCGTCTTATCGCCAAAATCATATGCATTGTTTGCAAGAATTTGTCGATCCATCTGATTAATCTTTTCTGTCTTATCAAGCGAATCGCTGCTCTTATAGAGCGTTTCGCGCGCTTTTGCAAAATTTGCCTGCTGCTCGCGCCTTGCAGCAAGCTCTCCTTCCGTAAGCTCAATTACCATTCCACCGTCATCCGGCACCTCAACTACCGATGGCTGTGTCTGTACTGAAGCAGTCGTATTTTCCGTCTGCATTTCCGTTATCGGCTCCGTGGGCTCCTCCACACTTGTATCCGTCGGCACATCGTTTGTCCCGCAGCAGATGCAGCCGCTGCACGTACACCCTGCGACACAGCCTGAAAACGTCACAGGCTCACTTTCTCTTACAATCACTTCGTCATTGGTACGCTGCGCGTCAGCAGTGCATGCCGTAAGCGTAAACGCTGCCGTAAGCACTAAAGCAACTGTCATTTTAACCTTCTTTTTCATAATCCTCCTCTTTTCTGCACACACTCTTTGCGCATAAGTTATATTATTGCGCAAGGCTACAATAAATCTGTCCGTTTTAATGTTTTTAAACATTCCGCCTCAAAAAAACGGTTATCCGACATATAAAACGCGCGAAGCTCCCCGCGCCTTCTATCCGGCAGTTCATACTCCGTCGTGAGATTTCCGGGATGGAACATCAATTCTAAAGACTTACCTTTTTGTTCGGCATATTCCTTATATTTTGGAAGCAGTATACTTACAATATCCCATTTCATCTCACAAGTATACAATATACCAAAAAATACCGGAACTTCAATCCCTTTTTCTTTTAATCTCTTACAATTTCTTATCGACAATAGTTTGAGTATCAGCCACTTTACCAAATTTATCGGTAACATCTTTTGCGGACGGTTTCTTACGGAAAACGCAATGTTAATTGGATCAACCGGTACGCGTATCTGACAAATCTCTAACGGTCGAAATTCCTCCTCCTCCAAAACCTTCATCATGCAATCAAAAATCATCGGTATCATATGATAATGCTGATGCGCATCAATCGCCGTAATTTGGAAATCATAATCCTGCGTAACCGCACGAAGCTGCGCCCTGATTTCCGCACAAAGCTGTTGTTTCAGCATAGTACACTTTTTGTTGCCTGCCGTCCAGCTTTGCATAAGCAGTGTCTCAAACGATTTGTCAAAAAATCCCATCTTGTCTACCAAAAGCGGTACCGTCTGCGCACCGGCAAGCGGTTTGCCCTCCACAAAATTCAAATGCAGCACACGCCTGATTTTGCAATCTGCATCGACCTCATTCAGAAGCGCAAGCGCACCACTCAAGTCGTCTACATTTGGAAGAATACTAATACTGTTTAACGCTCCATCCGTATAACAGGTAAGGATTCGTTTCGACTGTTCTATGCTCACGCCAAAATCGTCTGCATGGTACCATACCTTATTTTCTTTCATCTTACTCTGCTTTCTTTTTTATATATTTGATAAATTTAAAGTTCGTCGTAACATATCGTTTCCACAGCCTTTTCGGGTCCTGCAGCAGCCGATAAAGCCACTCAAGGCAAAGCTTTTGCATGATCTTCGGCGCTCTTTTGATATCGCCTGCAAGATAATCAAATGCCGCACCGACTCCCACGGACACCCCGCAAAGCATTCCGCGGTGCTCATACATCCACTGCTCTTGTTTGGGCGCACCAAGTCCGACCCAGATAAAATCCGGGTTTGCCTGATTGATCATGCTTACCACCGCAGCGTCCTCCGAAGCATTCAGCGGTCGAAACGGCGGCGCGTACATTCCCGCAATACATGTGCCGGGGTAATCCCGCTCAATTGCTGCCTGCATCGCTCCAAGTGTTTCCTGCGTCGCACCATAAAAAAAGTGCCTGTATCCTTTCTCTTTCGATGCTTTTATCAGTTCTAACATCAAATCCGGCCCCGTTACACGACCAGCGTCTGCAAACCCATGTTTTCTACTGTATACAGAGAGCGGCGCCCCGTCCGGAAGCGCCATCGCGCCGCTATTTTGTATATTACGGTACGCACTGTCCTCATATGCCATCACCGTCGTGTGAACGTTTGACACGCAGATATAATTTCCCCGAAGCTCCTCTAAATGCGCTCCGATATAATCAAGCGTCCTGTTCATATTGGTGACATTAATCTGTACTCCTAAGATTTCGCAGTACTGTAATTCCTCCATCACTTCGAGCCCTTTCTGCCAAGCACGGCAAATACGGTCAGAAACAATATTTTGATGTCAAGCCCCAAAGACCAGTTATCAATATATTCCAGATCAAGCTTTACAATCTCCTCAAAATCATGAATATTGCTTCTTCCACTCACCTGCCACATGCCGGTAAGTCCCGGCGTAATGCTCATGCGCCTCCTGTAATAACCGTTGTACTGNTCAAANTCGTCCTCTGTGGGCGGACGCGTACCTACAAGGCTCATATCNCCGACTAANATATTCCAAAACTGCGGCAGCTCATCAATGCTGGTTTTNCGGATAAATTTCCCAACGCGTGTAATTCGCGGGTCATCCTCCATCTTAAACATCANCCCTTTTACTTCATTTTTTGCCTCAAGCTCNTTTTTNCGCTCNTCGGCATCNAGATACATCGAGCGGAATTTCCANATCTGAAAACGNCTTCCGTTTTTTCCGATACGCGTCTGCGAAAAAAACACGGGTCCCGGCGAATCAAGCTTTATNGCAAGCGCAACAAANGGTGTAATAACNCATGTTATTATAATTCCCACAACCGCACCAATANTNTCCATCAGACGTNTCACCANAAGCCGTCTTGAGTCNATTGTCTTTAATGCAAAAGAAATAACACTGTACCCTGCCATCTTTTGCACAAACGTATTTGGATTGGTACGGCTGAAAATATCAACGTTATAGTGGCAGACAAGTCCCATCTCTTCAAAGCGCTGTATCATATCCCGAATCTCAATCGTAGGTATTCCGGGAAGACAAATAAACACCTCGTCCACAAGCATCTGCACAACCACTTCGTATAGTCTTTCCTTTGACGCTACAATTGGCACATCATGAATTTGATTTCCCACTCTGTCTGCATCGTAAACCGCTGCCGCCGTAATATCATAATACCATTCTTTCCCTCTGATCAGGCTCTCAATTACATCATTTGCGGTAATGTCGAGCGTCACCACAAGCATTTTGGTGCTGCTCTCGCTTTTTCTATAGTATTTCCACATCACTTTTTTCAATGCCATATGTGCAAAATATGTGATGATAATATTTAATATCAAAAATACACCATAGATCAATCGTGAAAAATCATATGCCTGCTGCGTTAAATAGAGTACCACCACAAGCCCGATTACAAGGATCAGCGTATAGCGCACCGTATAATAAAGCTCACGCAGCCAGCCGCGATAAAAGAAGTTGCTGTTTGCGTCAAGAAACAGGCTGTATAAAAGACAGAGCACCACAATATATGCCCCTACCGTCATGTGAAACTCTCTCGAATACTGCTCCTGATGAATCACATGGAATCGAACATACACGGAAAGTGCATACGAAACAAGCACACACGCCAAATCCATGATGAGTATGCTGTAAGTCTCTATCATTTTGTTTTTTCTTCTGACATT
Source organism: Lachnospiraceae bacterium (assembly GCA_014804225.1). Lineage (GTDB taxonomy): Bacteria > Bacillota > Clostridia > Lachnospirales > Lachnospiraceae > COE1. The sequence continues at coordinate 7,889 of JAAVAF010000040.1, read as the reverse complement.
TTCCATCGATCAACCTGTGTCCTTTTTCAGCCGAGAACTCAATTTATACATCAACAAATTGTTTGATACTTCCCAAAATCTCATTCTTAGAGCAGATATAATTTCCGCTTCCGCCAAATTTTTTCGCATGTATTGTCATCACATCTTCCGTCGTCAGCAACTTCTTAGATGCCTCCTTTTCAGACGCCGCTTTCCAATGCTTTCCTGTCAGACAGTGATAAATTTCTTCCGCCGATATCGGCTCCGATGTCATATTTACAATCGGCAGCTTTTCGACAAGCGCCGTCTGAATGTCCTCCCAAATACGACTAAGCGGGTACAACTGATATTTGCTCTTGCTGTTTATCTGCTTCATAAAGCTCTCATCGGTAAAATCCTTTAAAAAATTATTTTTCGGATTCAGTCCGTACGGCCGCGCAAGCCGCATAATCAGCAAATCCGGATAGTTTTTGCGCGCCCATTCTTCAAAATAGTAACGGTTTAAACAATACGGCATAACCCCCGCCTTGTCCGCTTTATCACTCCCAACCGCAAACACGGAGTTTTCTTCGTCCACGCCTACAGGATTTTTATATACATCGGTAGTCGAAATCAAGACAAGCTTTGCGGGATTGATTTTTTTGATATTTCTCTGCGCCTCAAGCACCCGCTCATAATCTTCGTACGGTGCACGCTGCGCAAGCTGCATGTCCGACCGAAGCGCCGCAAACACAAGCACGTCCGGCTCCAAGCCGTATGCCTTCTCAACATTTTGCGTGTCGTAAACACCCTCTATTCGATTGCTTGCGCGAACATAAATGTTACTGCCTACAAACCCTGTATATCCTATCAATGCGATCATATCCAATACCTCCCTTGTTATTCTTCCTTTTTCCAGTCATGGGAAAGTGTCTCCCAAAAATAATACCGCGGTCTTTTCTTGGTTTCCAGATAATTGCGCCCCACATACTCACCGATAATGCCAAGCGACAACAAAATAGCACCTCCAAGAACCCATATTGACATCAAAATTGAGGACCAGCCGTCTGTCGTATATCCGAAATAATGTTCATATATGATATGAATGATCATGCCAAACCCAACAAGCAGCGCCAAAATCCCCATTCCAAACACCAGTCTGATCGGCTTTACACTAAATGAAGTAATCCCATCCGCCGCCAAAGTTACCATTTTTGAGAGCGAATATTTGGACGCTCCCTGTCTGCGCGGAAATACGTCAAAGTATACCACGGAGGATTTTAAACCGATATCGGGGATAATTCCCCGCAAAAACAGATTCACCTCATCATACGCGGAAAGAGCGTCCAGCGCCTTTGCACTCATTAAACGATAGTCCGCTGAATTTTCATATATTTTCGCGCCCATAAATCGCATAATCTTATAAAACAGGGTCGCGGAGAGTTTTTTGAAAAAGCCGTCCGTGTTTCTTGAGTTTCTGACACCGAAAACAATCTCACTGCCCTTTTCATATTCCTCGATAAAATGCTCCATCGCATTAATATCCTGTTGCAAATCCGCATCAATGGTAATCGTGTAATCACAATAGTCTTTCGCATACATCATTCCGGCAAGGATTGCATTCTGATGCCCTCTGTTATGTGCAAAGCGGAGCCCTGCGATTTCCTGATGCTTCGCATATAGCTGTTCTATCAACTCCCATGTTCCGTCACTTGAACCGTCGTCCACAAAGACGATACGGCTTTTCTCCGACACAATCCCGTTCTTACGCAGTATATCAAGCTTCTCCAAAAGGGCTTCTGCCGACGAGCAAAGCGCCTCCTCCTCATTATAGCAAGGCACTACAATGTAGAGTGTACCTTTTTTTCTGTTTTTCTCCATTGTTACAGCCATGCTCCTTTCCACTTCTTATCTTATCATAATACACCCCTGACCGAAATAGCAACACCTATTATCACTCACACATTTTTACGACCCAGACGCCGTTTATCTTCTCCACGCATCCCTGCGATGGATAGACCGGCATCGCCTTATACGCGTCCGTCTCCATAATTTCCTTTTTTTCCTCGTCACTTAAGCGTGCAGTCTGATAGCCTACAAAGAGTTTGATAAAATTATCCCGAACGCCGGATGTAATCAGACCGTTTTCAAGCGCAACACCATCTAACGTGCGCAAATCCTCCGCGTCAATCACATCAATTTCCACGCTGCTCGGATTGTCCTTATAATAAAACTCTCCAAGAATCGTGATCTCGTCGCCCGCCGCAAATCCTTCCGTTGACTCTGCATAAGCAATGACACGGTTAAAATACGACGACACGCGCTGCGTCGCAATGTCGGTTCGCAAATATGCCTTATTGGTCAGCAGATAATCCGTATAGCAGCTCAGTGATACCGCCGTGATTGTTGCAATTGTAATAATATAACATACGTATTTTTTAGTCTTATCCATTGAAAGCGCGCTTCCCCATTCCCTCAGACAATACTCCAAAAGCGCAAGCGCAAGCACATAAATCAACGCATACGGATAGAGCATCAGCATGGAATAATCAACCTCTGGCGCCATAAAGTAGATAAATGCTGCAGCAAGCGGTACAAAACCGCACACTACGAGCAACAATGCAAGTCTGAGTGCATTCTTGTAAATTCTCTTTTTAATAACCAGTGTTATGAATAATACGGCAATCAATAGACACACACAAATATTTGCCGCCTGTTTTGTCTCTGTCATAAAAGCGAAAGGCTTCCAGATAAAAAATTCAAAAAACCGTTTATAACAGCGCGCAATTAGTATGGGCATCTGAGAAAATTCAATCTGCCCCATATTGCCTACACCACCATATGTCTCGTTGTCAAGATTCGGATAAATCACGTGCGACAACCACATATAGAGCGCCACACTCACACCAAGCACGACAACACAAAGAATCCCTTCTTTAAAGACCTCTTTGAACTCTTTTTCATTGTTTATGAGGTCGCCGATCATTCCCATAAGCATTAGCGTAATTGCAAGACTTATGTAACTCTGATATGTCCCAAGCACAAAAATTAACAGTAAACCGCATGGGACACTGCCATATTTGTATCGGCGCATCAAAAACACGGCAAGGCACACCATAAAGATGCCAATTCCCGACGTATGCGCCATAAACATAAACGTCATCGTACTTGCCACGCTTGGAAATGTCACCAACACAACCGGCACAAGCACTGCCCCTGTGACACTTTTGATTCCTACAATTTCAAGAATCAAACACGCCGACAGCGCAATCAAAAGAATGAAAAGAAAACCGTGTACCGCCGGAATGCTGTGCACACCGCCAAGCGGGTGAATATATTTTAAAAACCACCTTCCGAGATAATCGCCGCTTCCATAGGCGCTCATATTGTTTGCATCGTCCCAGTTTACAAGTTTGTGCGTCAACATATAAAAATGCGTAATCCAACCAACGATCAGTCCCGTTATAAAACAGATTTTTGTATGTCGCATCAATTTTTTATGAAAAACCAAAAATAGATCAAACTTCATCAAACAGCACCTCTCTATATCTGTCTCCCGTTTTCTCCCAATTAAACCGATCTGCGTTCTGAAGCCCTTTTTCCACAAGCTCCCTTGCATACGCATCATCGGTCGTAACCTTGATCAGCGCCTGTGCCACCTCCTCGGTATCTTGCGGGTTTACCATAAGCGCGGCATCTCCCACAACCTCGGGAAGTGAGCTTAACTTCGAGCACACTACGGGTGTCCCCAACTGCATCGCCTCAATCGGCGGAAATCCAAATCCCTCAATGAGCGAGAGAAAGAGGAATGCTTTTGCATTTTGAAACAGTCTGTGCAGTTCTTCGTCCTTCTCAACATATTTGATGCAGGTAATGCCCTCCGCAGGTCCGTCTACACTCTCTACACCGATCATTGTAAGCGGCAGCGGATTGATTGCAGTTTCTCTGTATTTTGCATATGCAGCGACAATCCCCTTTGCGTTTTTGTGCGGAAGCGCTGATGTCACTGCCACAATATAATCACTGTCACAAGGTGAAAATTCGCTCTCCTTGATTCGATTATAACCGTTATTAATCACAATAATTCGCCCGTCATCGATACGCGCATACTTGATAATATCACGCTTTGATGCCTCCGATATGGTAATCACCGCATCTGCATGTCTTGCCGAAGCCTTAAGCCGCCACATGATATAAAAGTTTTCCAAACGGTTAAAATAACCCTTGTAATGCTCGTCATAATAAAATGGTATCATATCATGGATAATGACATACTCCTTCGTATGGTGAAGGAGAGATGCATATCCTCTAGGATAGAGTACCTTATCCGCCCCCAGCTTTTTTGCGAGCATAGACACATCAAAAAGCTCCCACTTAATACACACCAATTTGTTCAGCGGATTTTTGTTGATCTCAATAAACCTTACTCCCGCAACATCAAAATCGCCTCTGTTGTGAGAATTTCCAAGCACAATAATCTCATGTTTCTGATCGTTATTTTGCGCAAGCGCATACACAAGGTGGCGTGCAAGATTATAGATTCCAATACTTTTTCCTGCTCCCCTTACCTGTTTAAAGCAATCTATCACAAGCTTCATCTGTCCCTCCGCATTCTTAATTGACCGCATTAGTCAATTTCTTCCACTGTTCCGACAACATACTCGTCTGCCTCATAGAGATAAAGACCATATGCCTCTATCCCTTCCGTTTCATCACCTCGAAACAGATAGATACAGCTCTTATCGGGGTTTTCCAGGCTTCTTTTGGTATTCTCATTGACATTGATACCCCTTGCAAAATAATAATTATTCATCGTCAGTCCATTGTCATAAGCATACTTTGCAATATGCATTATACCATTGTTGTCAACATTATGCGATACCCACACAATATGTTCAAAGCCACCCTTCTTAGAAAGCTGCGTCCATATATCACCTTTTAACGGCGATTCGTATGTCACTTCCTTCGCAAAAGTATTTCGCTGTCCTCGCAGTTTTCCACTGATGTCAAATAGCTGCAAAAAAGTGCAGAGCGTAAGTACGATAACCGCCACGTGTTTTTTGGAAAACAATCTGTCATTGCAGACAATCACCCCAATTGTAATCAAATAGCACACAGGCCAGACAATTCTGCCCGACGAACGGAACATGCTCCAGTAATGCGTGAGCGTACTGCTGTCGGTAAGCACAAACAAAAGCCTGTCCCCAAGTGTCACCTCGGGCGATGCCGCAAACAAAATAAGTCCTGCCGACATCAACACATACGTCATCCCATAAATCACAAAATCTCTATCCGGTTTCCATTTTTTTGTGCACACCGCCCTATATACACAACTCACGATATAGACAAGCGCTATGACAAGCAGCAAAAACACGCCAAGTCCCAGATACGCAAAGCCCTCGTATTGACCATCACAATAGGTCGTAAGGGACGGCAAAAATTTTGAATATCCTTTCGCATTAAAGAACCCATTTAAATTAAAACTAAATACGCCAAGACCGTCACTTCCCGCCTCCGCTCTCGTAGAAAAACCGCCAAGCAGATACGTTGTTACAAACAGACACCCCACAAACGACACGCCGGGCAGTGCATATTTTAACAAAAACCGCTTTTCTTTGAGCCAGCTGCAAAGCACAAAGCCGCACAAAAACGCGCCACACATCGGCAGCAGGTACATATGAACCGAACCGATATACGCGCCAACCAGTCCCCAATAGAACGTTGTCTTTTTGACATCTGTATAAATACTGCTATGACGCACAAAAAGATAAATCGCAAAAAGAATAATCCAGTGACCGCCAAGCGCCGTATGGCGAAACATTTTCTCGATCACAACCGGCGAGAGAATAAAGATGAGGGAGCCAATCAAGATCTGCCCTTTTCCCACATGAAGCGCGTTCAGGATTTTCGCCGCAAAAAGTCCTTGCAGCATAAAACAGAGAAACCCCCACCAACCGAAATATTGAAACGATTCAGGTAAAATCGGCGATAACAGTTTAAAAAAAACTGCAAAAAGCGGAATCGAATCTGTATATATCACCGAACTATAGTCAGGATAAGCTAACCTGTTCGTAAGCCCAATCGGGAATGTCCAATCACTTTCACGAAAAAAGCACCAACCCAGATAATGCTGTGTCAAATCGCCGCGGTTTAACAGCCAGTCGACATAACACGGGTTTAAAACGCGTATGCCGTAGACTGTGATAAAGCAAAGTGCCCCCAACAGCATCGCCGCAATATATATAGTTTTTGTCTTAATATTGATTTTATCCGATTTCATTTGAATCCTCATTCAAAAATAACAATCCGATCAGCACAGGTACCATACACATTGTCGGCATCGCATATCGGATACAGGTGTTTACGGGAGAGATTAAGCATACCAGAATGTTTACAAGAGGTGGTACAACTGCCGTTAAAAGCCTGTATCTTTTTTTCGCTATCATATACATCGCTGCAAACAGCACGCACCATGTATAAAAGCCACAACGATATAACAATCCGATTCCCGGCATATATTCCGCCTTGCTCACTTGTTCAAGAAGAAACCGCGCAGGCTTTAACCATTTTATCTGCCTGTACGCATGCATACCACTTGTCAGCATGTGACGCTCTTCCTCGTAAAATCCTGTTCCCTCCTTGTACGGTTTTGCTTCCGGATAATAATAACCGTACGAACACGCAAGGAATGTTTTGACATAAGATATGGGATGCCGCCGAAACTGCGCAAACCACACTTTAAAATATTCTCCCTTAATCGCAGAGAACTCTTTATTGGTATGATCCGCCGAATGATACTCCGAAAGCTTTAAACAGTTTTTCACCCAGTCCGCAAGATGCGGATTATAGACCTCCACCATTTCATCATAGTCAAATATCGTATTTAACAGCACTCTCTCCTCGTCCGTCACGTCTTCCGGATAATCCTGACCGTATTTTGCGGTCTGCTGAAATAGGATACAATAAACATCTTCCTTTGTGTCCAAGCTGATCACGCCAAGCGCGGGATATAAGCCATTGTTTAGCATTGTATTGACAAGCAGCATCATGCATGTACCTGCGATCAAAAGCGCCCGTTTCCCCTTTGCAAAACAGATTGCAAACGGAAGGGCAAACAGAACCACAAACACACCGTTATTTCGCGTCTGCATCATCAACACGGCATAAACGATCATTAACACAAAATTTCGCTTCCTGCTCCAAAACCAATCACTTTCAATCAGACAGGATATCAACTGCAAAGCAAACAAGAGTGTCAGCGGATAGTAGAGCGTGTCTTTTATGACGGTCACGTCAAAAATGCACCAGACCGTAAAAGCTGCATAATAAATCAGACTTCCCCATCGTATCCAATAAGGCAGCCGCAATCGTTTATAGAACTCACATACCTTTGCTGCGGCAAATGCGGAGAGTAGTGTCTGCATTAAAGGTATCACAAACATTCCGATATTTGGCATCCCCCATTCCTGCGAATACCATGCTATCGCTCCATACAGGAAACTAATCAACGGCGGATGATGGGTAGTAAACGGTTCCGTACCGAAAAAGCAGGCAATCTGTGCACCGCCATCCCATGACATGGAACAGGGGTAGAATGCAATCAGATAGGGTAAACGGCATAAGATTACGACAAGCATCACGCCTGCTGTTATATGCTTTTCAAACAACCACTGCGTAAGCTTGCCTGTTTTATGCGTGGTCTTCTTTTGGGACATGTCATCTATTGTATGGATAAGAAACGCCGACACAAGGTAAAATAATGGCATATACCCAAAAAACAAAAGTATCGCAAATAACTTATATTTTAAATCGGGATTGACAGTCTGCGCTTTTCCAATCAGCATAAATATGGTAAACAAAAATGCGGTAATCACACTGCACACCTTTTCCCGTCTGCCTGTCCGGACAAAAATTTTCTTTTCCACAATCCA
>JAAVAF010000039.1 GCA_014804225.1 Lachnospiraceae bacterium | reverse complement strand
AAAATGCCTCTGTGTTTACAAAAGACGGGTGCTTCCAAACACAAGACATCTATGTGGAGGGCGAACGCTTTGCACAAACGTCTTCCGATACCGAGTGCATGGATGCAGACGGATATCTTTTAATCCCTGGTTTGATTGACATTCATTTTCACGGTTGTGCGGGATATGATTTTTGTGATGCAACAGACGAGGCTTTACAGAAAATCGCAGAATATGAGTTGAAAAATGGGATTACGTCAATCTGTCCGGCAACGATGTCGTTACCGGAGGAGTCTCTGATTACCATAAGCAAAAACGCCGTGTCCTATCGGAATGCATGGAAACCGGGAAATACATCAAGACTTTGCGGCATTCATTTAGAAGGGCCTTTTCTATCGTTAGAAAAGAAAGGCGCACAGAACCCGATGTATATCAAAGCAGCGGATACGGATATGTTCAAACATATATACAATGCCGCAGACGGGCTTGTAAAACTGATTACGATTGCACCGGAAATACATAATGCGATGGAATTTATCAAAACAGTTTCTTCTACTGTGAGCGTTTCCGTAGGGCATACTGTATGCGACTATGAAACGGCTTATAACGCATTTCTAGCGGGAGCAAGTCATGTGACGCATTTATTTAATGCGATGCCGCCGCTAACACACCGCAATCCAGGACCGATTGCGGCAGCTTTTGACTGCGCGTTTGTGACGGCAGAGTTGATTTGTGACAACATTCATGTCGCTCCTGCTGCAGTACGAGCGGCTTTTTCGCTGTTTGGCGATGACAGAATGATTTTGGTCAGTGACAGTATGCGCGCAGCAGGAATGCCGGACGGCAGGTACACGCTGGGGGGGCTTTCCGTTCAGGTTAGCGGTTCCCAAGCCACGTTAGACGACGGCACGATTGCCGGTTCCGTGACAAATCTGGCAGATTGTATGCGTATTGCAGTAACGCAGATGAATATCCCGATTGAGAGTGCAGTCAAAGCAGCGACAATCAATCCGGCAAAAGTAATCGGAGAAGATCGGGAATATGGAAGCATCGAGGTCGGAAAATATGCGGATTTTTTATTGTTGGACGCTGATACCTTGGAAGTGAAAAAAGTGTTTTTGCATGGACGTGCCGTTTGCGGTTGATGCGTGTTATAGATATTATACAGTGCCGAATATATGTTCTTTTGTAAAAAATTGGTTCACCATAACGTCCATATCGTGCAGATGAGAAAAGGCGTAAAATGGCGTATTATCGATATTACTACAAATATTTCACAAATTTACATAAAATTCTTAGTCAATATGTCAATTGTACATTTTGCTCATTTCAGATTATACTATTAATGTATGTTGTATGAAAAAACATACATATAGCGTAAGGGGATTTAATAATTGCTTTGAAATGAGGGTGTAGCAAATATGATGGTAAAAGTACAGGGGCGTGAGATTGCTTTTATTGCAACATATGATGAAACGGTAAAGGGTACGATAGAGAAAGCATTTTTAAGGAACGGTGTGTCATATTTGATTAAGATGGAAAAGATTAAGCGATACGAAAAGGGACGTTTTGCAACAAAGATTAAGTATCTGTTTCGTATCAACAGATTTCAGGAGGACGAAGCCAGAGCTGCTTTGTCTGAGAAAGAACTTTCCGAGGAAAGTGTTACATATCTGGCATAGTGAAAGTACCGTCGTTTGGCGGTACTTTTTCTGCACTATAATAAAATTAACGTAGAATGAGAAAGGAGCATGGTTTTGAAAATGATGGATTTTGGAAGTGTAATGAAAGTGAAGGGTGCGTGGGATCAGTTTAGTCAAAATCATCCGAAGTTTGTGCCGTTTATGCAGGCAGTCGGACGTGAGGCGATAGCGGACGGCACTATTATTGAGATAAAGGTCACCAGTCCGGCAGGAAAAGAATATAACACCAATATGAAGCTTACGCAAAGCGACCTTGAGTTATTCGCACTGTTGCGTGGCATGATGTAGAAATTTCGGTACAAATGGAAAAAGCTGCAAAGAACTTGAACGGTAAAAACTCTTGTGATATAATTAGTCGATTACGCGAAAGGAAGTGCACAAGATAAAATGAAGGCATTTTTGATATTGGAAAATGGCACTGTATTTGAAGGAATCCACATCGGTGCAGAGAGGGAAGTCATCAGTGAAATTGTATTTAACACCTCTATGGCGGGATATCTTGAAGTGCTGACCGATCCGTCCTATGCGGGACAAGCAGTTTGTATGACATACCCTTTAATCGGAAATTATGGGATTTGTAAAGAGGACATGGAGTCACGAAAACCATGGCCGGACGGATTTATTGTCAGAGAATTATCTAGGAATTTCAGCAATTTCAGAGCAGATTTTTCCATTCAACAGTTTTTAGAAGAAAATAATGTACCCGGTATTGCAGGCATTGACACAAGGGCGCTCACAAAGATGCTGCGCGAAAAGGGTACCATGAACGGCATGATAACCACAAATCAAAATTATGTTCTTGATGAGGTGTTACCGCAATTAAAGGAATATACGACAGGAAAGGTCGTTGAAAAAGTTACTTGCAAAGAACCATATAAGCTGCCTTCGTTGATGAAAGAACCAAACGAATTAGAACGAAAAGTTGCACTTCTCGATTTTGGATCCAAAAATAATATTGCAAATTCTCTGCGGGTAAGAGGCTGCGATGTGATTGTTTATCCGGCGGCGACGCCGGCAGCGGAAATCATTGCATCAAAGCCGGACGGTATTATGCTCTCAAACGGTCCCGGCGATCCGAAGGAGTGTACTTCTATCATCGCAGAGATTAAAAAGCTATACGATACGAATATTCCAATTTTTGCGATTTGTCTTGGTCATCAGTTAATGGCGCTTGCAACAGGCGCGGATACATATAAAATGAAGTATGGACATCGGGGCGGAAATCACCCTGTGAAAGATTTAACAACCGGAAGGGTATACATTTCCTCACAGAATCACGGATATGTGGTGGATATGGACAAGCTTGACCCGAAGGTTGCGACGCCGGCATTTATCAATGTAAACGATGGCACCAATGAGGGACTTAATTACACGGGAAAAAATATTTTCACCGTGCAGTTTCATCCGGAAGCGTGCTGCGGTCCGCAAGATTCGGGATATCTGTTTGATCGGTTCATAAAAATGATGGAGGTGACGATGTAATGCCGAAAAATCCGAATGTGAAAAAAGTAATGGTAATAGGTTCGGGTCCTATCGTCATCGGACAGGCTGCGGAGTTTGACTATGCAGGTACGCAGGCGTGTCGTTCCCTGAAAGAAGAGGGGATTGAGGTAGTGCTTGTAAACTCCAATCCCGCAACGATTATGACGGACAGAGATATCGCGGACAAGGTTTATATTGAGCCGTTGACCATAAACGTTTTAGAGCAGATTATTGAGAAGGAAAAACCGGATTCGATTCTTCCCACGCTTGGCGGACAGGCGGGACTCAATCTGGGAATGGAGCTTGAGGAGAGCGGTTTTTTGGCATCGCACAATGTCAAGCTTCTGGGAACGACTGCTGCTACGATCAAAAAGGCAGAGGACCGACAGGAGTTTAAAGATACGATGGAAAAAATTGGGGAGCCGTGTGCCGCCTCGCTTGTTGTGGAAACGGTGGAGGCCGGTGTTGCCTTTACGAATACCATTGGCTATCCCGTTGTGCTTCGTCCTGCATATACCCTTGGCGGAAGCGGCGGCGGTATTGCGCACAATCAGGTTGAACTAGAGGAGATTCTTGAGAACGGACTTCGACTTTCCAGAGTGGGCCAGGTATTGGTGGAACGTTGTATTGCCGGTTGGAAGGAAATTGAGTATGAGGTGATGCGCGACAGTGCGGGAAACTGCATTACGGTATGTAATATGGAAAATATTGATCCGGTCGGTGTACATACAGGTGACAGTATTGTCGTTGCTCCGTCGCAGACTTTGAGTGACAAAGAATATCAAATGCTGCGTACATCCGCGTTAAAGATTATTTCGGAGCTTAATATTACGGGCGGCTGTAATGTACAGTATGCGCTTCACCCCACAAGTTTTGAGTATTGTGTGATTGAGGTCAATCCGAGAGTGAGTCGTTCGTCTGCGCTTGCGTCAAAGGCTACGGGATATCCGATTGCCAAGGTTGCCGCAAAGATTGCGCTTGGATATACACTGGACGAAATTAAAAATGCAATTACAGGAAAGACGTATGCAAGCTTTGAACCTGCACTGGATTATTGTGTAGTAAAGATGCCAAGACTTCCGTTTGATAAGTTTATTACGGCAAAGAGAACGCTTACGACGCAGATGAAAGCAACGGGTGAGGTGATGAGCATCTGCACCAATTTTGAGGGTGCGTTGATGAAAGCAATCCGTTCGCTGGAGCAGCACGTAGACTGCCTAAGAAGCTACGATTTTTCAGAGCTTGACAANGATATGCTTTTAAAGCGNCTTACNAAAGTNGATGATCAGCGGATTTATGTGATTGCAGAGGCNATNCGAAAAGGGATTGACTANGATACCATTTATGATATTACGAAAATAGACAGGTGGTTNATTGATAAGCTTGCAATTCTTGTCGAGATGGAGCACGCNTTNGAAACACAGCCGCTTACNGTGGAACTTTTAAAGGAAGCAAAGCGAATCGANTTTCCCGATAACGTGATCGCAAGACTTACGGGAAAGAGNGAAGAAGAAATTAAGAAAATGCGCTACGACAANAATATNGTTGCNGCGTTTAANATGGTGGANACTTGTGCNGCGGAGTTTGAGGCAAATACNCCCTATTACTATTCCTGCTTTGACGGNGTNAACGAAGCAGTCGAAACCAATCCGCCNAAGAAGGTGCTTGTGCTTGGTTCGGGGCCGATTCGTATCGGACAGGGAATCGAGTTTGACTATTGTTCGGTACACGCGACATGGGCATTCTCCAAAGCAGGTTATGAAACGATTATCATAAACAATAATCCGGAGACGGTCAGCACGGATTTTGATATTGCAGACAAGCTCTATTTTGAACCGTTGACGCCGGAAGATGTGGAAAATATTGTAAACATTGAGAAGCCGGACGGTGCGGTTGTGCAGTTTGGCGGACAGACAGCGATTAAATTGACGGAAAGCCTGATGAAAATGGGCGTGCCAATCCTTGGCACAAAGGCGGAGGATGTCGATGCCGCAGAGGACAGAGAGCTGTTTGACAGAATTTTGGAGGAAACAAAGATTCCGCGTGCAGAGGGCGGAACGGTATATACGGCAGAGGAGGCAAAAGCCGTCGCTAATCGTTTGGGATATCCTGTGCTTGTGCGTCCCTCTTATGTGCTTGGCGGACAGGGGATGCAGATTGCGATTTCTGATGAGGAGATTGAGGAGTTTATGGCGGTCATCAATCGCATCGCGCAAGATCATCCGATTCTCGTCGATAAGTATCTGCAAGGCAGAGAACTTGAAGTTGATGCTGTGTGTGACGGTACAGACATTCTGATTCCCGGTATTATGGAGCATATTGAAAGAACGGGCGTTCACTCGGGCGACTCGATTTCCGTATATCCGGCGTATACAGTAAGTGACCATGTGAAGGAGACGATTGCGGAGTACACAAGACGCCTTGCAAAAGCCCTTCATGTCAAAGGACTGATCAATATACAGTTTATCGCTGTGGACGAGGAGATTTATGTGATTGAGGTCAATCCGCGTTCCTCAAGAACGGTGCCATATATTAGCAAGGTGACGGGTATTCCGATTGTGGATCTCGCAACGGAAGTGATTATCGGAAAGACAATCCGGGAGCTTGGTTATGAGCCCGGTTTGCAGAAAGAAGCGGATTACGTGGCAATCAAGATGCCGGTATTTTCATTTGAAAAAATCAGAGGTGCAGAAATCAGTCTTGGACCGGAAATGAAATCAACAGGAGAGTGTCTTGGCATTTCGAAAACCTTTAATGAGGCGCTTTATAAGGCATTTTTGGGGGCGGGTGTTGATCTTCCAAAGCATCGGCAGATGATTATTACGGTAAAAGATGCGGACAAGGGAGAGGCAATCGAAATCGGACGACGGTTTGAAAAGCTTGGCTATAAGATTTATGCGACGAGAAGTACGGCAAAAGCATTAAATGATGCGGGCGTCAAAGCGCGAAAGGTCAACAAAATCAGTCAGGAGTCGCCGACGGTGATGGATTTGATTTTGGGGCATCGGATTGACCTTGTGATCGATACGCCGACACAGGGACGCGATAAGTCAAGAGATGGCTTCTTAATTCGAAGAACATCGATTGAAACAGGTGTCAATTGCATTACGGCGCTTGATACGGCGAAGGCTTTGGCAACAAGTTTGGAGAATAAAAATGATACGCCGCTGACGCTTGTCAATATTGCGGAGTTATAAAGAGTTTTTATAAACGGAGGCTTTAAAAAAAGGTGGGGAACGCAAGAAATTTTCAGCGGGAGTTGGATAAGCTGTTAGACGGCATGGTGGACAATCGAGCGGTTGGAAAACGCCTTTTTCTGCATAGTTGCTGCGCACCGTGCAGCAGTTATGTGTTAGAATATTTGAGGAATTATTTTCGGATAACGGTTTTCTATTACAACCCGAATATTTCGTTTGCACAAGAGTATCAAAAGCGCGTCGCAGAGCAAAAGCGTTTGATTGATGCATACAACCGTCAGGAAACAGGATATCCTATCGATGTAGTGGAGGGAGATTATGAGCCTGAAGTGTTTTATGATATGGCGGCGGGATTGGATGAATGTCCCGAGGGTGGAGAGCGGTGCTTTTTGTGCTATGAACTTCGCCTTAGAAAGACGGCACAACAGGCATTAGACGGTAATTATGATTATTTTTGCACGACTCTTTCAATCAGTCCGCTGAAAAATGCGAGAAAGTTAAACGAGATAGGGGAGCAGCTTGCAGACGAATATCAGGTAGAATGGCTTGTGTCTGACTTTAAGAAGAAAAACGGATATAAACGTTCCATAGAGCTTTCCGCAGAGTATCATTTATATAGACAGGATTACTGTGGCTGTGTGTATTCCAAGAAAGAACGGGAAAGAAAACAGCAATTAAAAATGACATGAAAAAGTTATTAGATTTGATTTCGGAGGAAATGAAGGACGCTTTTGCGGCAGCGGGCTATGAGCGTGAACTTGGAAAAGTTGCGCCTTCGAACCGTCCGGATCTTTGCGAATACCAGTGTAACGGTGCGATGGCAGGGGCAAAGCAGTATAAAAAAGCGCCGCTTATGATTGCAAATGATGTGGCTGCAAAGCTTACAGACAGCAATGTATTTGAAAAGGTGGAAGCAGTTGCCCCGGGATTTTTGAATTTGATTTTAAAAGACACATTTGTGGGCGAATATGTAAAAGGTATGCGCGCTGAGGAAAAATATGGTCTTGAGGAGGCTCAAAATCCGATTAATATTGTGATTGATTATGGCGGAGCCAATGTGGCAAAGCCGCTTCATGTAGGACACCTTCGTTCCGCAATTATCGGAGAGAGTGTGAAACGGATTTCGCGTTATCTGGGGCATCATGTAACTGGTGACGTTCATCTTGGCGATTGGGGACAGCCAATGGGACTGACAATTTATGAGTTAAAGGTTCGGAAACCTGACCTTGTATATTTTGATGAGAACTATACGGGCGAGTATCCGACAGAGCCGCCATTTACGGTTTCGGAGCTTGAGGAAATTTATCCGTTCGCAAGTAAGCGTTCCAAAGAGGACCCCGAATATAAGGCGGCCGCTATGGAGTGTACTTTTAAACTGCAAAGCGGTGTAAGAGGATATCGTGCGCTTTGGAATCATATTATTGACGTGTCTGTTACGGATTTAAAAAAGATTTATGATAAATTAAAAACGGAATTTGATTTATGGAATGGCGAGTCAACCGTACATGATCTGATACCGGAAATGGTGGACTATATGAAAAAGGGCGGTTATGCGTATTTGAGCGAGGGTGCGCTTGTGGTAGATGTGAAGGAGGAAACCGACACAAAGGAAATGCCTCCGTGCATGATCTTAAAGTCAGACGGAGCCGCACTTTACAATACCACGGATCTTGCTACCATTATGATGCGTATGGAGCAGAACAAGCCGGATAAGATTGTCTATATGACGGACAAACGGCAGGAACTTTATTTCGAACAAGTGTTTAGGTGCGCGCGAAAGACAAAGCTGGTAAAACCGGAAACAGAGTTATTGTTTATTGGATTTGGCACGATGAACGGCAAAGACGGAAAGCCGTTTAAGACGCGTGACGGCGGCGTGATGCGTTTGGAAAACCTCATCAAAGAGATTAATGACGAGATGCTTCGAAAGATTACGGAGAATCGCGGCGTGGAAGATGAGGAGGCAAGGCAGACAGCAGAAGTGGTAGCCCTTGCAGCGCTGAAATACGGTGATTTGTCAAATCAGGCAAGCAAGGATTATATTTTTGATATTGACCGCTTTACTTCCTCTGAGGGAGATACCGGTCCGTATATTCTTTATACGATTGTGCGGATTAAATCTATCCTTGCAAAGTATCAGGAAAACGGTGTAGATTTGGAGGCAGTGCGTTCTGATATCAAGGCACCTGTAAACGACAGCGAAAAACAGCTTATGCTTGCGCTTTCCGGATACAATACAAGTATCGAGGCAGCTTATGACGAAACGGCACCGCATAAAATTTGTGCTTACATCTATAATCTTGCCAATGCCTTCAACCATTTCTACCATGAAACGAAAATTCTTGGTGAGGAAGATGAAGAAAAGAAAGCTGGTTGGATAGCACTTCTTGCACTTACGCGTGATGTGTTAGAAACGTCGATTGATTTGCTTGGATTTTCCGCGCCGGAAAGAATGTAGGGTGAAAAGAAGTTCTAATGCTCGCAGCAAAGGCTGCTTCGCAAAGAACTTCTATGTTTCACCCTCAAAAAATGCCTGTAAAACAGGCATTTTTTATGTGGAATGATTTAGTTTTTGATTTTTTTTTCACTTATTGTTTATCTTTAATTTCACTATGCAAAAGCTGTAATGATTTCACGTCTGCATTTCCGTTTTTCTGCAAATATAAAATTCCTTTTACAGTTGCCCTTGCAGCAGCGATGGTTGTCACATAAGGCACTCTTGCCTTAATTGCAGCCTTTCTTAAGTAGCTGTCATCGTGTACACTGTCTTTTCCGACAGGGGAGTTCACAATGAGGTCGATATCCCCGTTTGTAATCAAATCAAGAATATTCGGTCTGCCTTCGTAGAGCTTGTTGACTTTTTTTGCGGCGATTCCTGCCTCTGTAATGGCATCAAATGTACCGCCTGTGGCAAGAATTTGGAAACCTGCTTCATCAAAAAGTTTGGCGATTTCGACAACTTCAGGTTTATCCTTATGATTAACAGAAATCAGCACGGTACCGCTAAGCGGAAGCTGTGTCTGGGTTGCCTCCTGCGCTTTATAAAATGCCTCGCCGTAATACGGTGACAGACCAAGGACTTCACCTGTCGAGCGCATTTCCGGTCCGAGTACGGGATCAACTTCAGGGAACATATTAAACGGAAATACGGCTTCTTTTACGCCATAATAGGGAATATCCTTTTCCTTAAGTGCAGGCACCGGTGAAGGACGTCCGGTAATTTCCGATGTAATGATGTCTGTTGCAAGTGGAACCATGCGAATATTACATACTTTGGATACGAGCGGTACAGTACGCGATGCCCGCGGGTTGGCTTCAAGGACATAAACCTTGCCGTTTTCGATAGCGTACTGCATGTTCATAAGACCCTTTACATGCATTTCCTCTGCAATTTTCTTCGTATATTCTTTGATTGTAGCAACATTCTCTTCGGAAATGTGTACGGAAGGAATAATGCATGCTGAGTCACCGGAATGTACGCCTGCAAGCTCGATATGCTCCATAACGGCAGGTACAAATGCATGCGTACCATCGCTGATCGCGTCCGCCTCACACTCCAACGCATGATTAAGGAAACGATCAATCAAAATCGGTCTGTCAGGAGTCACACCGACAGCAGCCTGCATATAGCCGGTCATGCTCTCGTCATCGTAGACAACTTCCATGCCGCGTCCGCCGAGCACATATGATGGGCGAACCATAACAGGATATCCGATTTTTGCGGCAATTTCAAGTGCTTCCTCAACCGTGGTAGCCATGCCGGATTCAGGCATCGGGATTTCGAGCTTGTCCATCATCGCACGGAATTGGTCGCGATCCTCAGCGAGGTCAATGACCGAAGGCGGGGTGCCGAGGATTTTTACACCGTTTTGTTCGAGCTCTGATGCAAGATTAAGCGGCGTCTGTCCGCCAAACTGTGCAATGACACCGAGTGGCTTTTCCTTATTATAAATGCTAAGTACATCTTCAAGCGTGAGCGGCTCAAAGTAAAGCTTGTCAGAAGTATCATAGTCAGTAGATACCGTTTCGGGATTGCAGTTTACGATAATTGTTTCAAAACCGAGCTGCTTTAATGCGAGCGAAGCATGTACGCAGCAGTAGTCAAATTCGATACCCTGACCGATACGGTTTGGACCGCCGCCCAAAATCATAATCTTTGGCTTATCTGTGTTTACAGGATTTTTATCCTCTGCGTTATAGGTAGAGTAATAGTATGCGCTGTCCGGTGTACCGCTTACGTGCACGCCTTCCCAAGCCTCTACAACGCCAAGTTCGATCCGTTTGTTTCGGATATCTGCTTCCGGAATACTTAAAATCTGGCTCAAATATTTATCGGAAAATCCGTTTTTCTTTGCGGATATCAACGCTTTATCCGCAGGAAGCGAGCCCTTTGATTTTGCGAGTGCCTCTTCCTCCTCGACAAGTTCTTTCATCTGCTCCACAAAATAGTGTTTTACTTTTGTAATGTCAAAAATTTCATCGACGGACGCACCTTTTCGAAGTGCTTCATACATAATGAAGTGGCGGTCGCTGGAAGGATGTGCAAGCATACGCAGAAGCTCTTCTTTTGATTTGCTGTGATAATCCTTTGCATAGCCCAGTCCGTAACGACCCGTTTCCAGACTTCTGATCGCTTTCTGAAATGCTTCCTTATAAGTTTTTCCGATGCTCATGACTTCTCCGACAGCGCGCATCTGTGTGCCAAGCTTGTCCTCGACGCCCTTGAATTTTTCAAATGCCCAACGTGCAAACTTGATAACCACATAGTCACCGTCGGGAACATACTTGTCTAATGTACCATACTTGCCGCATTCTATATCTTTTAAAGTAAGACCGGCTGCAAGCATCGCTGAAACAAGCGCAATCGGAAAACCGGTTGCCTTTGATGCGAGCGCAGACGAGCGTGAAGTTCTCGGGTTGATTTCAATCACGACAACACGGTCGGAAACCGGGTCATGTGCAAATTGAACATTTGTTCCACCAATCACTTGCACGGAGTCAACAATACGATATGCTTGTTCCTGAAGTCTCTTTTGCAGTTCTTCGGATATGGTGAGCATTGGGGCAGAGCAGAAAGAGTCACCAGTATGTACACCGAGTGGGTCAATATTTTCGATAAAGCAGACCGTGATCATATTGCCTTCCGCATCACGGACAACCTCAAGCTCCAACTCTTCCCAGCCAAGAATTGATTCCTCAACGAGCACCTGACCGACAAGGCTTGCCTGAAGCCCACGAGCGCAAACGGTCTTTAATTCCTCTTTATTATATACAAGTCCGCCGCCGGCACCGCCCATAGTATAAGCAGGGCGCAGCACGACAGGATAACCGAGCCTGTCTGCGATGGCAAGGGCTTCCTCAACGCTGTAGGAAACTTCGCTTCTTGCCATTTCAATGCCAATTGCGTCCATTGATTTTTTAAATTCGATGCGGTCCTCACCGCGCTCAATCGCGTCGACCTGTACACCGATAACTTTTACGTTATATTTGTCAAGAATACCTTCTTTTGCAAGCTCTGCGCACAAGTTTAAGCCCGATTGTCCGCCTAGATTTGGCAGCAGCGCGTCGGGGCGCTCCTTGGCGATGATCTGTTCCAAACGCTTTACATTGAGTGGCTCAATGTAAGTTACATCAGCAATCTCGGGGTCGGTCATGATGGTTGCGGGATTTGAGTTTACAAGTACGATTTCATAACCGAGCTTGCGCAGCGCTTTGCACGCTTGTGTTCCTGAGTAGTCAAATTCACATGCCTGACCGATAATAATCGGACCTGATCCAATGATTAGGACTTTATTGATATCATTTCTTTTTGGCATAAAAACCTCCATTCTTGTCGTATAAAATATTACCTTTATCCATTATATAGGATTTTTGGAAAAATACCTATACATTATTGAAAAATTTTTTATGTTTATATGAATTTTATAGATTAAAGATATAATTATGTTATAATGAATAAAAAGGTTTGGTGAAATGAGAGAAAAAGGGGAAGGCTCAGATGGAAACACAAGAACTAAACGAAATCCGAAAACGCTTTTCACATGACCGTTTTGCCACAGTAAACGGGGCTTTCATAGAGGCGGTGGCGGATGGATACGCGAAATGTTCCATGCCGATTACCGACGATCACAAAAATGCACTCGGTGCAGTAATGGGGGGAGCCATTTTTACACTTGCGGATTTTACATTTGCAGTGGCAGCAAACTGGCAGCAAAATCCCGTGGTGTCGCTGAATGCATCAATCACTTTTCTCGGAAAGGCAAAAGGAAACACGCTGATTGCGGAGGCGAAAAAAATCAGGTCTGGGAGAACGACCTGTTATTATACGGTAGAGATAACGGATGAACTAGGGAGTCAGGTCGCACATATGACCTCGAACGGATTTGCAGTGTAATTATTATGGAAAGAGAAAAGAATAACAAGAAAAAAAAGTATATAAAACCGACAGACTTTGTCTATTTTGGGGCGATTGTAGTAATGCTGCTGTTGGTATTGGGGTACAGGGCAAGGCAGAAAGAGCTTGAGCGATTATCCCTTGGTGACGAGGTAATATTTGGAACATATCTTAACGAGCCGATTGTGTGGCGCGTGCTGAAGATTCATCATAATCATGCAGTGCTTGTTTCTGATAAAATTCTTACAATNAANGCATTTGATGGGGCAGAAAGTGGAATGTATGCATATGATGATGAGGGTACCNTATGGNGGATTGAAGAGGAAAAGACGCTTGAAAATCTNGAAATNCAGGAGTATACGCACGGNACGAACGACTGGAGTCGNTCNGACCTCAGAACATGGCTCAATTCNGACCGTGTCAATGTAACTTATGAGGGAACNGGGCCAACNGACAAGGCNATGGCGGAAGANAATAACGGCTATCTTTTTGAAGCCGGATTCTTATACGGCTTTAGNGANAAGGAGCGAGAGGCAATCGTTTNNACGCANAATATTACGAAGGGAAATGTTTTTTCGAACGGTGATGTGGAAACGGACGATTTGGTCTATCTGCCAAGCCTGGANGAGCTCGAATGGTTTTATGATGCAAATGTNGACGTGTTTGCAGCNCCAACCGATTCCGCAGTAGCGTATGATGCGACAAATTCCTATCAGATATATTCGGTTGCATGGGGATTGGAACCGTATGTATGGTGGCTTAGAGATCCTGTGGACGGATATTCGAGTAAGGTATGTGCAGTGAACAACGGTTATGGTGATAAGCTTTTCATAGAGCGTGTGGCAGGCGTTGCAGGCAATGGCGTCAGACCCGCTGTTACGGTTGATATCAAAAAATTTTCGGAAATAAAAAAAGGTTCTTGGTAACCTTTTTTTCGATACATAAAAAAGGTTTCGCTTGGCAGCGAAACATTAAATGGTTTACACTGTCGCAATTTCCTATACAAAAAAATGGGGCCTACAGGGCTCGAACCTGTGACCCTCTGCTTGTAAGGCAGATGCTCTCCCAGCTGAGCTAAGACCCCAAATGAAATATATGCAACAGTTATTACTGCTGACTTATTCAATATACTAAGATTTTTAACAAAAGTCAATAGCTTTTCCAAGAAATCTGCAACAAATGAAATTGTTCGAAAATTACACTGAATTGTTTGGATTTATGCGAAAATTAATAAAATTATCGCGCAAATATCGAAAAGAGATTGGAAACAAAAAGAAAATTTCTGACTTTTTCGACAAAAACAAACAACGTATTTTGTAGTATCTTAGGGGTATAAGAAGAACAATGGGTAATTATAAGGTTACCGCTCAAATTCTGCGATAAGTAACGGTTGCAAGATAAATTGACATTCTTATATAATTAATTTTACCAAATCTTGCCGTATTTTGAAAAATAAAGGACGTAAGGTTTGTATTGAATGAGAAAATGGAGGAAAAGCGAATGGAACAATTAAACGTGGTGTCACAACAGGATAATGAAAGGATTTTTAACATTTTGAGCGATTTGCTTTCAAAAGATAAAGCGTTTCAGATTATGATAACAGTACCCGCCGGTGACAAAAACACAAATGATGAAGCAAAAAAACTTTTTGGAGCAGAAAGCAAGACGATGTTTGAATCCGAACGCAAGACGCATGATCTTGAGAAGGACGTCACGGATATGATACACGAAATCGGTGTGCCTGCACATATAAAGGGGTATCAGTATCTAAGGGAAGCAATTATGATGTCGGTGGAGGATACCGAGATGNTAAATTCTATTACGAAAATCCTNTATCCGTCNATTGCAAAGAAATTTCAGACGACGCCAAGCCGTGTNGAACGTGCAATCAGACATGCNATTGAGGTNGCATGGAGCAGAGGNAAAATGGAAACGCTGGANGCACTTTTCGGNTATACNATNAATATCGGAAAAGGAAAGCCGACGAACTCGGAATTTATTGCACTGATCGCNGATAAAATAAGGCTTCATTATAGGGCATAAAAATACACGAATTTCTTTACAATTTATGGCAGTTTGGTGTATAATAAAANATGATACACNTTGTACAAATAAATTGTAAGAAAGGGATTTGGATAATATGAAGAATATTTTGTTTGTAGCGTCGGAAGGCGTACCATTTATTAAAACAGGTGGTCTTGCGGATGTAGTAGGATCTCTTCCTAAGTATTATGATAAGAGATATTTTGATGCGAGAGTTATTTTGCCGAAGTACATGTGTATGTCGGATCAAATGAAATCTTTGATGCAGTATCGGACGCATTTTTATATGGATTTTATGGGACAGAACGAATACGTGGGTGTTCTTGAGGCACAATACGATGGTATCACATATTATTTTATAGACAATGAGAAGATGTTTGGCGGCTTTAAGCCGTATGGAGATAACCATATCGGAGAAATTACGAAGTTCGTATTTTTTTCAAAGGCAGCACTGTCAATACTGCCTGTAGTGGGCTTTAGACCGGACATTGTTCACTGTCACGACTGGCAGACAGGTATTATACCGGTATATTTGAAAGAGCGATTTGCACAGGGCGAATTTTATCAGGGTATCAAATCGATCATGACCATTCATAATCTCAAGTTTCAGGGAATTTATGATATCAAAACCGTTCAAGGGATTACCGGTCTTGACAATTCATATTTCACACCCGATAAGCTCGGATTCTTTAAAGATGGGAATCTGTTAAAGGGCGGACTGACTTATGCTGATGCAATTACGACAGTAAGTGAAACGTATGCGGAGGAGATTAAGACAGACTTCTACGGCGAAAAGCTGAACGGATTGTTGAATGCAAGGAAAAATGACTTGCGGGGAATTGTAAACGGTATTGATTATGATGACTATAATCCGAAAACGGACGAACTAATTGTGCATAAATACAATGCAGATAATTTTAGAAAAGAAAAGATCAAGAACAAGAGAGAGCTTCAAAAGCAGCTTGGTCTTGAAGAAAATGACAAGAAGATGCTGATTGGTATTGTGTCAAGACTTACCGATCAAAAGGGTATGGATTTAGTTGCTTACATTATGGATGAAATGTGCAGCAAAGATGATGTTCAGCTTGTTGTGCTGGGAACGGGTGAGGAACGATACGAAAATATGTTCCGTCACTTTGATTGGAAGTACCACGGAAAAGTATCTGCCAATATTTACTATTCAGAAGAACTTTCGCACAGAATCTATGCATCATGCGATGCATTTCTGATGCCGTCGCTCTTTGAGCCTTGTGGGTTAAGCCAGCTTATGGCGCTGCGATATGGTACAGTGCCTATCGTTCGTGAAACGGGCGGTTTGAAGGATACAGTAGCACCGTACAATGAGTTTGAGGGAACCGGTACTGGTTTTAGTTTTACAAACTACAATGCGCATGAGATGCTCAATGCAATTCGATATGCGGAGCAGATTTATTATGACAAAAAGCGTGATTGGAATAAGATTGTGGATCGTGCGATGGCGACAGATTATTCGTGGGCAGTATCGGCACTGAAATATCAGGAAATGTATGATTGGATGATAGGAAATTAACTAAATCTAAGGCTATAAAAGACATAGCCTAAGATTTACTAAATTCCAATTGTTTGGATAAAATATAGGCAGGATAAACAAATGGCATTTGATGGAGTGACAATCGCGGGGATTGTCAACGAATTAAAAGAAATAATAACGGGAAACCGTATTTACAAGATAGCTCAGCCTGAAAAGGATGAGCTAATCTTGACTATAAAGGGTAGTTGCGGGCAGGTGAGGCTTTTGCTGTCGGCGGATGCATCGCTTCCGCTGATTTATATGACAGATAAAAATAAGACAAGCCCGATGACTGCGCCCAATTTCTGTATGCTTTTGCGAAAACATCTCCAAAATGCAAAAATCGTTTCGGTGTCGCAGCCGGGATTGGAGCGGGTGGTGCGCTTTGAACTTGAGCATTTGAATGAATTGGGGGATTTGTGCAGGAAATATCTAATTATAGAGCTTATGGGAAAGCATAGCAATATTATTTTCTGCGATGACCAAAATACGATAATTGACAGCATTAAACATATTTCGGGTATGGTAAGTTCTGTGCGCGAAGTGTTGCCGGGACGGGAATATTTTATTCCCAAAACGCAGGATAAGGCGGAGCTTTTAAAAACGAAACAGAGTGAAATGGGAGCTGTGCTGAAGGAAAAAAATATGTCGCTGTATAAGGCAATTTATTCCGGTTTTACAGGACTTTCACCGTGTGTAGCACATGAGCTTTGTTACAGGGCAGAGGTGGATTCGGATAAGGCTGTGAGCGATTTATCCGCGGCAGAGCTTGAACAAATTTCGGATAAGCTTTATGAGTTGTCTAATGATATCAAAGACGGTCGTTTTACACCAAATGTGGTGTATGAAAATAAGCAGCCCAAGGAGTATGCCGCAACAAGACTTACATCGTATTCCGATGAAAATACGCGTATTTTTGCAACCGTTTCGGCACTTTTGGAATACTATTATGCCGAGAAAAATATGATTACGCGTATCCGGCAGCGTTCTGTGGACTTAAGAAGAATCGTTCAGACGGCGCTTGAGCGAAATGTCAAAAAATATGACTTGCAGTTAAAGCAGCTTTCCGACACCGAAAAACGTGAAAAATATAGAATTTACGGGGAACTTTTAAATGCCTATGGATATGGTGTGGAAGCAGGAGCTGCTTCTCTTGAGGCGCTAAATTATTATGATAATCAAATGATTACGATACCCCTTGATTCAACACTTTCAACGGGAGAAAATGCAAAAAAATATTTTGAGAAATATCAAAAATTAAAGCGAACCTATGAGGCTTTGACGACACTTACTGCCGATACAAAGGCTGAGATAGAGCATCTTTCTTCCATCAGTACATCGCTCGATATCGCGCTGAAAGAAGAGGATTTAGTGCAGATTAAGGAGGAACTGATTGAGAGTGGCTATATCAAGAGAAAAGGCGGTGCCAGAGGAAAGCAGCGGCGTGAAAAGATAACAAGTAAACCATTTCATTATGTAAGCAGTGACGGGTATCATATTTATGTTGGAAAGAACAATTACCAAAATGAGGAGCTTACCTTTAAGCTTGCCACAGGGAATGATTGGTGGTTTCATGCAAAAGGCATTCCAGGGTCGCATGTTGTGGTAAAGGCAAACGGAGAGGAGATGCCCGACAGGGTATTTGAAGAGGCAGGAAAGCTCGCTGCGCACTATTCTCAGGCAAGAGGGCAGGAAAAGGTTGAAATCGACTACACGCAGAAAAAGAATGTGAAAAAACCAAACGGATCAAAACCGGGATTTGTGGTATATTACACAAATTATTCCCTTGTAATTGATTCGGATATTACAAGTATTGAGCAAATAGAGGATTAAAAAAAGCGGATTATTCATTTTGAGTAATCCGCTTTTCGTATATAAGGAAATGCCTCTATTTATTTATTTTGCGCTTTTGCGTTTTTACGCTGTATCATACATATCGCAATAAAGACACCGATGCTGATGATGGAAACAATTGCTCCTGGAATGAGTCCTTTCGGGAAATATCTAAGTTCGATTGTATGTTCTCCTTTATCTAATGGGACACTTATGAATGTATTTTCAAAGACTTCCATATTTACTTTTTGACCATCGATGTAAAGTGACCAGCTAGGCTCGTATGCAACAGACATTACAAGATGTCCTTCGGTGGTTACATTGATATTTGCTGACAGACTTGTTTCGTTATAACCGTTTACGGTAAGCGTCTGTTCCCGAAGCTTTGTGATAAATTTATCAAGCACAGCAGTGTCCATTTTGTAAGCCGCTAAATCCAATGATTCGCCATTTGCCGATTTCAGATTTAATGTCTTATCTGCATTATGATAACCTAAGTCCAGGATGAATTTCTTGCTAATCTGACTAAAGGTTTTGGATTGATCTTCATAACTCATTTTAACATCATCAATTTTGGTATTTGATGTATATGCGTAATAATGCGCGTCTTCGGAGATATACAAATCACCGTTTGAACCGTTTTGGTTGATATCTACTGGGATAAACACATCTTCTGTAATTCCGAGTTTATGCACAAGTTTGTTCTGTCTTTCCAATGGATTTAAATCGCTATCGTCATCACGACTGGTATGAATGTTATCCTGCATATATGCGGCACTGACAAAAAGGGAGTCGAGTTCTGTGCTGTCTGTTTCGGTAATCATAAAACCAAAGGGTACAGCATAGTTGTTTTTATATAAATAAACATCACCTTCTCTGTCTGCAAATTCGTAAACATTATCATAGCCTCTGTCAAGCGTGTAGAGCATATATCGGTTGGCGATAAATGCCGCGGATACAGGAGTGGCTCCGTCAAAGCAATAATTTACGCGACTTCCCTTCATACCATACTTTTTATAAAAATCCGACACAAGAGAGTTTATGGTTGATGAAAAGTACGAGGAACCATGACAGTCTATCATCATAGCGTCATTTTGCGTTCTTCTTGCAAATTTATCAAAACGGAAAAAGTCATATCCTTCATTTGCAACGGTTCTGTTTGTAATGATCTGATAGGAATCATAATTGGTAAGGTAGCTGTCTCTGGAAACTGTGGGAACACTTGTCAGGTAAGTGTTTTCGCCTGCTTCCGTAGCAGTCACAATCAGACATACAATAAAAGCCAAAACGGGAAAACGCTCACTTGTCTTGTAATAACAGATTATAACGGTATAAAGCACAAGGAATATTCCTGTTACAAAGAAACACATTTCCGAAAAGGAATCGTCCGTTACCACTTTTTCACATAATATCAGAAATGCAAGAGCCCCCGCAAACACAGATAGAATTTGCCATATGGAATGCTCACGGATATTTGTGAACGCTTCATAGCAGATCATCAGCATAAGGAAAATATACAAAAAGGACTGTCTTGCAGGAAGTGAGTCAGGATAATTAAAGCCATGCCACATAAAGTTCAAAACATTAGTGGAGAAACTAATTAATATAAATCCAAGCAAAACTATTTTGGGTACCTTCTCGCGCATAGGTATTTTTTTCTGCAGAATATAAAGCGGAAGAAGAAGCAGTACAGCGACGCCACAGTAAATATTAGGCCAATGGTCAAGCCCCGTTTCAACAGTAACATTAAAGAAATGACGAGCGATCATGTCGAGCGTGGGGAAATACAAGTCCACCTTTTTCGGAAAACTGATGTTACTGAATTCTGCCATTTTAATAGCTGCCCATTCGGGAATTAGCAGAATTGCTGCCATTCCTCCTGCAATCAGTGAATAAATCACAAAACGCAGGATTGCCCGCAAATAAAAACTCTTGATATCATAAATCCGAGAGAATGAAAGCTCAGCGGAATTTTCGTCGTTTTTGGGATCCTTGGCAATCAGAAGCACAGCAAAGTAAAGCGTTAAAAAAATGCACAGCATGATTGACAGGTAGTAGTTTGAGAGAATTGATAAGCCAAGCGTAATACAGTAAAGCTTACAGTTCCCTTCATGTACAAGTTTTTCAAGACCAAGTATGATAAGAGGCGTAAGAACGATTACGTCCAGCCACATGACATCCCAGTTATATGCGGCAAGGAAGCCTGACAACGCGTAAAAGAGGGAAAAGCAAAGCGCCATCCATGAGTTTGTGTGAAAATGCTTTCTGATATAATAAGTGAAGCTCAGACCGCAAAAACCGGTTTTTAGGACTACTAAATATGTGAGAAATTCCATTAAATAATGCTCAGGAACAAGCACACACAGCCAGTTGAACGGACTTGCCAGATAATACGCATACAAGGCAACAAAGTTTGTGCCGATACCGGTATTCCACGAATAAAGCAGGCTTTCTCCGCTCTTTAACTTATGATAGAATTCTACCAAAAACGGCAAATATTGATGATACATATCAATATGTAGAAATGAGCGGTCGCCAAAAGGGAAAATCTCGTCTTTCACAAAGATAATAAACAAGATCAGCGCAGGGATAAAAAACGATAAAATATAAAGCTTGTCCGTTTTTTTGACAAAGTCCTTTACAGGGGAACGTTTTTCATTGTCACTATAGTTCTTTACTTTTTTCTTCATCGGATAACTTCTCCATTCTAATTTTTACCAAATAGTCTGTCATACTGTAGTATGGCATAATTGTTTAGTTCATCGCGCCTGTCTTCAACAGCAGTGCTCTTGCCGTCTGCATTTTCTGCGCGGATAGCTGTTATAACAGGGTACTTGTTTGAAAGATTTTTTAAATATGCACTATAATCATACAACGGAAGTCCGGAAATCTCAAGTACTGTTGACGCAAGAAAGTTTGTACTGGTCTCCATATCGGTCCGGGTGCTGCTGTTAAAGTTACTCCAGATAAAAAACGGAACCTTATATCGATTGGCTTCGTCTTCATCGGACAGGGTAGCAGTACTTTTTCCGTTTAGCTTCCAAATGCTTGAAACAACTGAATTTGTAGGCTGATGATCACCAAAGAAGATAATTACAGTATCCTCATCGGTCTCCGAAAAATAATCAATCAGATATTCCACTGCCTCATCTGATATTTTGATCAGCGACAGATAATTATTAAGCGGAGCGGATTCACTGCCTGTAACTTCAATATCCGGTGTAAAATTATCGAATTCTTCACTGTATGAGGAATGATTCTGCATGGTTACATTAAACACAAAAAACGGAACATCATCGTTTTTTTCCTCATACAATTCGATAATCTTGTCGTAACAAGCTTTATCACTCACATATTTCCTGATTTTTTCAGGAGATTTGTAATCGCGTATAAAGTACATTTCATCAAAGCCCAGCAGAGGATAAACCTTGTTTCTATCCCATCCCGTGCTGTTGTAAGGGTGCATGGCAATTGTCCTGTAACCAAGTGATTTTAAGTGTGATGCAAGGGATTCCTGTTCTTTTTTCAAATACTGCTGATAAGGCACACTTCCCTGTGGTAGAAACGCCATCGTGTTTCCTGTTAAAAATTCAAACTCGGTATTGGCAGTATTTCCGCCGAGAACGGAAACATTAAGCCAACCGGAAGTTGCATTTGCGACTTCTCCGTTTAAAATAGAATGAATAAAGGGCATGTACGCATCATTTGTCTCAAAATCACCGAGCACGGAAAGGTCCGAAAAAGCTTCATTCATGATGACGATAATATTCGGTGTGTTTTGTATTTTGGCGGCACGTTCCTCTGCCGTATCGGAATAAGGCTCTAAAATCTGTTCCGCCATTGCTTTACTGTAATTAGGCGGCTTGTCCACAGAGATATATTGCAGCTCCATTAAAAATGCTACCGACGTACCGTTCCATGTACTCATAACTGTGGGCGTAAAAAGCTTGTCATACATACGATATTTGATAATCGTGCGCTCCTGGTGCAGCATATGTGTAAAGCCAAACAAAAGGAAAACACAGATGCCAAAAACGATAGCGCGTATGGAGTAAATAATCTTTTTTGGCTTGTCTTTTGCTGTTATCTTCAGGTCAACGAATGTTTCCATTATAATAAGAAGTAAGAATCCTATGATAACAAAAATTGCCTGTTTTTCTAGTGTATATTTATAATTCCCGGCAACGCTCATCGCAGTGCTAAAGGAATAGATATCCCATGGCATAATCGGAGCAGAACGAAATGACAGAACATAATAATTTGCAAGCCCTATGATCATAAAAAAAATACTTTGAAACCGCAGTGCCCATTTGAGATTACCAAACAGCATAAAAAACATAAGCATCAGCAGTTCAAACAGAAATATGTTCATAAGTTGTATCGGAAACGCAATATCCTTAAACGGATTATGGATATAAAATTCAAATAAGTAAAAATTGGCTATGGGAAAAAGCAGCATCGGTATCAAATTTTTGGCTGCCCATATTATTTTGGAATACTTTCCCGTTGTTTTTTCCATCTGGAATGCCTCCATCCATACAATACATGGTAACTTTATAACCATAGCATTTTTTTGAACGCTTTTCAAGTAATCGGCTTAAAATTGTTGACGCGGCGGTTGGATTATTCTATAATACTCTAGAATAAGGTAAGAATACACATCGACAGTCAGGGGGAATTACAATGATAAAAAGTATGACCGGCTTTGGTAGATGTGAGGTAACGGAAGGTGACAGCAAATATACCGTCGAGATAAAATCCGTCAATCACAGATATCTGGATGTTAATATCAAAATGCCCAAGAAACTCAATTTTTTTGAGAGTTCCATCAGAAATGAGCTGAAAAATTATGCACAGCGCGGCAAGCTTGATATTTTTATTACGTATGAAGATTTTTCGGAAAATAACGTATGTATCAAATATAATAAGGAAATAGCTGCAGAGTATTTTCAGTATTTAAAAACAATGGCAGAGGATTTCGGACTGGATAATGATATCCGGGTATCATCGCTATCGAGATATCCCGAGGTATTTTCCATGGAAGAACAGACTGTTGATGAAGAGGAGATTTGGAATGGTCTTGTAAAAGCGGTGAAAGGCGCGGCCGAGGGTCTGGTGGAAACGCGCATTAAAGAAGGCGAAAATCTCTTAAAAGATCTGATAGCAAAGTTAGAGGGGATGCTTGAGCACGTGGCATTTATTGAGGAACGCTCCCCACAAATTATCGAAGAATACAAAAAGAAGCTCTATGAAAAAGTACAGGATTTTCTCTCCGATGCGTCGTTTGACGAGTCAAGGCTGATGATGGAAGTCACGATATATGCCGATAAGGTATGTGTGGACGAGGAACTTGTGCGGCTGCGCAGTCATATTGAAACAATGAAGCAGGCGCTGATAGACGGTGGCAGCATTGGACGGAAGCTTGATTTTATCGCACAGGAAATGAACAGAGAAGCAAACACTATTCTTTCTAAGGCAAACGATCTTGCGATTTCAAACAGAGGAATTGATTTGAAAACGGAGATTGAAAAAGTGAGAGAACAGATTCAAAATATTGAATAACAGTTATTGTACAGTGAAGGATTAGACAATATTAGGAAGGTTTGACGTGGATAAGCTGATTAATATCGGATTTGGCAATATTGTGAATACGGCAAAAATTATTGCAATTGTAAGTCCTGATTCCGCACCCATAAAACGTATGGTGCAGAAAGCAAAAGAAACAGGAACGGCAATCGATGCTACGCAGGGCAGAAAGACAAAGGCGGTGCTTGTCATGGAGA
Organism: Lachnospiraceae bacterium; assembly: GCA_014804225.1. Classification (GTDB taxonomy): domain Bacteria; phylum Bacillota; class Clostridia; order Lachnospirales; family Lachnospiraceae; genus COE1. Next base: position 14,967 of record JAAVAF010000039.1, on the reverse strand, counting down.
GCAATCAGATGGTACTCTCGGCGCTTTTGCCGGAAACCATAGCGGGCAGAGCCGCCGGGACAGCGTATGACAATAACGAAAAGGACAAAGATATCGAATAAAAAGAAAATGAAAAGAAAAGTGAGGAAATGATTATGTTACATCCGTCTTACTCAGATTTAATGAAAGTGGTCAACAGTAATGTGGAACAGGGAGAGGCGCCTGTTGTAAACAGTCGTTATTCTATTGTTATGGCAACTTCTAAAAGGGCACGGCAGATTATTGCCGGCGAGGAGCCTTTTGTATCGACAAAGCAGACAAAAGCACTTTCGATCGCGATTGAGGAGCTTGACAAAGGACAGATACAAATTATGCCGGAAGAGGATTAAAAAGCATACGTATGAAGATCTTATTTATTTCACTTGGATGCGATAAAAATCTCGTGGACACAGAGATGATGCTTGGCATGCTTGTGCAAAAAGGTTATACGATGACGGACGATGAAAATGAAGCAGATGTGGTGGTAGTCAACACATGCTGCTTTATTAATGATGCCAAGCAGGAAAGCATTAATACACTTTTGGAAATGGCAGAGCTTCGCAAAAGTGGCAGCATTAAGGCCCTAATTGCAGCGGGGTGTCTTGCACAGCGCTACAGTAATGAGATTCAGGCGGAAATTCCGGAGGTCGATGTAATTGTAGGTACGACAGCAATCGACAAGATTATTGATGCGATTGAAGATGTGCTTTTGGGCGCTGCGAAAAATTATATAGAAGATATCAATAAAAAGCCCGTTTATGATAAGAAGCGGATTGTCACAACGGGTGGACATTTTGCTTATTTGAAAATTGCGGAGGGCTGTGACAAGCATTGTTCGTATTGCATTATTCCAAAGGTGCGCGGAAATTATAGAAGTATCCCTATGGAGAGTTTGATCGCCGAGGCGCGTGAGCTTGTGGCATTCGGCGCAAAAGAGCTCATTCTTGTGGCACAGGAAACCACGTTGTATGGCGTGGATTTGTACGGAGAAAAGAGTCTGCCCAAGCTTCTGCACAGACTTTGCGAGATAGAAGGACTTTATTGGATTAGAATCCTGTACTGTTATCCTGAGGAAATCACACAAGAGTTGATTGATACAATCAAAACGGAAAAAAAGATCTGTCATTATCTTGATATTCCGATACAGCACGCAGCAGACAGCATCTTAAAGCGAATGGGCAGAAGAACAACAAGACAGGAGCTTATGGAGATCGTTTCAAGGCTGCGTACAGAAATTCCTGATATTTGTCTTAGGACAACATTGATCACGGGTTTTCCGGGAGAAACAAAAGAGGACCATGAAAGTCTGATGGAGTTTATTGATGAGCTGGAGTTTGACAGGCTTGGTGTCTTTTTGTATTCGCCGGAGGAGGACACGCCCGCAGCATTGTTTGACGCGCAGATTGAGGAAGAAATAAAGCAGGAGCGTCAGGCAGATTTGATGGAGCTGCAACAGGAGATTGCCTTTGAGAAGGCACAGGATATGGTTGGGGCGCATTTAATGGTTATGGTTGAGGGAAAAGTGCCCGATGAAAACGCGTACGTAGCAAGAAGCTATAAGGACGCGCCAAACGTGGACGGATATGTGTTTATCCAGACATCAAAAGAGCTTATGACGGGTGATTTTGTGCGTGTAAAAATCACAGGCTCGTATGAATATGATTTGATAGGAGAGATTGACAATGAACTTACCAAATAAGTTGACCGTTTTTCGCGTGATTTTGATTGTCCCGTTTGTGTTGTTGATGCTTGGCGGGTATGCACAATGGGGATGGTTTGCGGCAATTTTTGGCGGGATAGCGCAGTACACGGATTATATTGCGCTTGCGATTTTTATCATCGCAAGTCTCACAGATTTTCTTGATGGAAAAATTGCAAGAAAATATAATCTTGTGACAAATTTCGGGAAATTTATGGACCCACTTGCAGATAAGCTGCTTGTCTGTGCGGCACTGATTTGTCTGATTGAATTACAGCGAATTCCCGCGTGGATTGTGATTATCATTATCAGCAGAGAGTTTATTATCAGCGGTTTTCGGCTTGTGGCAGCGGACAACCGTGTTGTCATAGCGGCGAGTTATTGGGGGAAATTTAAGACAACGTTTCAGATGGTGATGGTATGTCTTATGATTGCCAATATTGACGCACTGAATGTTCTTACACAGATTGTTATGTGGATTGCGGTAGTGCTCACGGTGGTGTCGCTCGTGGATTATCTTGTAAAGAATAAGAGTGTACTTTTTGACGGAAATATTTGAGGATAGGAAGAAACGATAACGGATGAAAAACAGGTGCGACGGAAAGAAGCGCCTGTTTTTTGATGATTGTATAAAAATAAATACAATGTGTTTTGAAATGTCAAAAATCGCACTTGTTTTGGTAAAAAGATTATGGTAACTTAATTATTGGCGGCTATGTATTTTTGAAAAAGAAATGTTTTTTCGATATTTGTAAAAAGTCATTGACAAATACGAACGAATGTTTTAAAGTATACATAGAACAAAACATCTGTTCCGAACAGAGGGCGAACAAAAAGAAAAGGAGTTTGAATTAGAATGGAAAGAGAAGAAAAATTAAAAGCATTGGATGCGGCGCTTTCACAGATAGAAAGACAGTATGGAAAAGGTGCGGTAATGAAGCTCGGTGATCCGAGTGCACAGATGAATGTCGAAACAATCCCGACAGGTTCCTTAAGTCTTGATATTGCGCTTGGGCTTGGCGGAATACCCAAGGGAAGAATTGTGGAGATTTACGGACCGGAGTCTTCTGGTAAGACGACCGTCACACTTCATATGATTGCAGAGGTGCAGAAAAGAGGCGGTATCGCAGGTTTTATTGACGCAGAGCATGCACTGGATCCCGTATATGCAAAAAATATTGGCGTCGACGTGGATAATTTATACATATCACAGCCTGATAATGGTGAACAGGCACTTGAGATTACGGAAACAATGGTGCGTTCGGGCGCGATTGATATTGTTGTAGTCGATTCCGTGGCAGCATTGGTGCCGAAAGCGGAGATTGATGGAGATATGGGAGATTCGCACGTGGGACTTCAGGCAAGACTGATGTCACAGGCGCTCAGAAAGCTTACTGCCGTGATCAGCAAGTCAAACTGTACCGTTATTTTTATTAATCAGCTGCGTGAAAAGGTAGGAATCATGTTCGGTAATCCTGAGACGACGACAGGTGGACGCGCACTCAAATTCTATTCGTCCGTGCGTCTTGATGTAAGAAGGATTGAGTCACTCAAGCAAAGTGGTGAGGTCATGGGAAACCGGACGAGAGTAAAGGTTGTGAAGAATAAAATCGCGCCACCATTTAAAGAGGCAGAGTTTGATATTATGTTTGGTGAGGGAATATCGGCAGTAGGAGATATTCTTGATTTGGCGGCGAATGAAAATATCGTGATGAAGAGTGGTGCGTGGTATGCATACGACGGCAACAAGATCGGACAGGGAAGAGAGAATGCAAAACAGTATTTGAAAGATAATCCCGAAGTCTGCAAGGAGATCGAAGCAAAGGTGCGCGAGCATTTTGGATTACAAGGCGTGTCAGAGAGTGCGCAGCAGCCGGAAGAAAATGAAACGAAAGAAAAAACAAAGTCAAGAAGTACGAAGGCAGCAGAAGAAAAAGCGGAATAAGATTTCATAAAACAGTGCGGGTGAAATAAGGATGATAGTTACGGATATCGTAGAGCTCTCAAAATCAAAATCCAAGATTGTGATAGACAATGAAGCGGTATTTGCGCTTTACAAAAGCGAAATCAGAAGTCTAAATATCAGAAAAGATGAGGAGCTTTCGGAGGAAAAATTTTATCATATTATGGAGGAACTGCTTGTAAAAAGAGCAAGACTGCGCTGTCTTAATTTGTTAAAAAGCCGAGACTACACAAGATATCAGCTTGTGATGAAATTAAAACAAGGTTTCTATCCGCCGACTGTGATAGAGAATGCGATAGAATATGTCGCGTCTTATGGGTATATAGATGATGTCAGGTATGCAATGGCTTATGTAAAGTATGCCAAAGAAACAAAAAGCAAAAAGCAGATTGAAAACGATTTACAGAAAAAAGGGATATCCAAACAGGATTTTGAAAATGCATATACACAGTGTGCAGAGAAAAATATTGAGGTCGATGAAGACGCACTGATTCAAAAATTTTTACGAAAAAAAAATTATAAAAGAGAGGATTCCACCCCTGAAGAACAACGCAAAATAATAGCGTTTTTGTACCGAAAAGGCTTTTCACTTGATAAAATATACAAAGTGGTAGGAGCGGTTGAGTAAAAATATATGTGATGAATACCACTTGACATGGAAACGTGAAAAGGGTAAAATTGTAGTGTTGTAATATCAGCATCTAATTCTTGCGCAGGGTGCGCATTTGAATAATATGCAGTCGGTACAGAATGTCTGTAGGATATTGTCTGTACTGCTTGAGATTGTACAATGAAAATTTAATACGAGTAAGGAGGTGCTCCTGTACATGCAGTGGTGGATCATCGCAATAATTGCAATTGTTGTTATTATTGTGTGCATAGCAGGCTGTCTGATGTATTGTTCCAATTATAAGAAGTCGATTGAAACGACGATTGGAAATGCAGAGGACAAGGCAAGAGAAATTATTGACGAAGCACTGAAAACTGCTGAAACAAAGAAGCGTGAAGGACTTCTGGAGGTAAAGGAAGAGTCTATTCGTACCAAGAATGAACTCGACAAGGAAATCAAAGAGCGCCGAGCAGAGGCTCAGCGTTATGAGCGCAGAGTGCAGCAGAAGGAAGAAAGCGTTGATAAAAAAGCCGAATCTCTTGAAAAGAAAGAGGCAAGTCTGACAGCACGTGAAGAAGAGCTTGCAAAGCAGAGAGAAGCGGTTGCAAGGCTTAATGATGAGCGCGTACAGGAACTGGAGCGAATTTCAGGTTTAACCTCTGAACAGGCAAAAGAACATTTATTAAAAATTGTTGAGGACGAAGTAAAACATGAAACTGCAGTGATGATTAAAGAAATGGAAAGCAGAGCAAAAGAGGAAGCGGACAAGAAGGCGAAGGAATACGTTGTGTCGGCGATCCAGAAATGCGCGGCTGACCATGTATCCGAAACGACAATATCGGTGGTTCAGCTTCCGAATGATGAAATGAAGGGACGAATTATCGGTAGAGAGGGAAGAAACATCAGAACGCTCGAAACGCTTACGGGTGTAGAGCTTATTATTGATGATACTCCCGAAGCAGTAATTCTTTCCGGGTTTGATCCGATTAGAAGAGAAGTGGCGCGAATAGCGCTTGAGAAGCTGATTGTAGACGGACGTATTCATCCTGCAAGAATTGAAGAAATGGTCGAAAAGGCTCAAAGAGAAGTTGAGAATATGATTAAGGAAGAAGGCGAAACAGCTACTCTTGAGGTAGGTGTACATGGCATTCATCCTGAACTCATAAAGCTTCTTGGTAAAATGAGATTTAGAACAAGCTATGGACAAAATGCTTTGAAGCATTCCATCGAAGTTGCACATCTTGCAGGATTACTTGCTGCGGAGATGGGGCTTGATGTCAGAATGGCGAAAAGAGCGGGCTTGCTTCATGATATAGGAAAAGCAGTAGACCATGAGATGGAGGGTTCTCATATACAGCTTGGTACGGAACTTTGTAAGAAGTATAAGGAGTCGCCGATTGTTATCAATGCTGTTGAGTCGCATCATGGTGATGTTGAGGCACAGTCGTTGATTGCATGTCTGGTTCAGGCGGCAGATACTATTTCTGCGGCAAGACCGGGCGCAAGACGTGAAACCCTTGAAACATATACAACCAGATTAAAACAATTAGAAGAAATAACCAACAATTTTAAAGGTGTCGATAAATCTTTTGCTATTCAGGCGGGTAGGGAAGTTCGTGTTATGGTAGTTCCTGACCAGATTAGTGATGCGGATATGGTGCTTTTGGCGCGTGATATTTCAAAGCAGATCGAGGCAGAACTGGAATATCCGGGTCAAATAAAAGTAAACGTCATCAGAGAATCGCGTGTCGTTGAGTATGCGAAATAATTAAAATGAGCATTACAAGAACCGTCAAAATTCATATTGGATTTTGACGGTTTTTTTGCAGGATGGAAAAGAAACATGATAGCGTATTTATAGAAAGGAGTATTGTTATTGAAATGAATGGTGAAGTAAAGCGATTGAAAAGGGAGCTCCAATGTGAGGGAGCAATTACAAAGTATTATAAAGATACGGTTGAGCTGCCTAACGGAAAGACAGCAGTGTGGGATTTTGTCGGTCATAACGGAGCGGCGGCGGCTGTTGCTGTTTTGGACGATGGCAGACTGCTGATGGTAAGACAGTATCGAAATGCGCTTGACCGGTACACGCTTGAAATTCCGGCGGGAGGATTAAATAAAAACGAACCTACGATTGAAGCGGCGGCAAGAGAGCTTGAGGAGGAAACAGGCTATGTCTGCGGTAAAATTGAAAAATTGATTACAATACGTACGACTGTGGCATTTTGTAATGAAAAGATTGATATCTATCTTGCGACGGACTTAGCAAAAACATCACAACATTTGGATGAGGACGAATTTGTAGATGTCAAACCCTATGAACTTTCGGTTCTTGAAAAAATGATTTATGATGGAGAGATCGAAGATTCAAAGACGATTGCCGCAATTCTTGCGTATAAGAATAAATATTTAAGCTGACGCATAGTCTTAAATTAAGAAATGCTTTGCGGAGCGCTTAATGGATAGACTGAATGAAAAGATGGACAATGCTGCCGGGAATGCCTGTATCAGAGTTGAATATGATAAATATAAAAAAATATATCGCAAAAATACTGTACCTGATAGCAGAGTGCTTGTTTTTTTGACAGGCTTTTGTCTTGGTATGGTATTTTTTTATTTGTCGGGGATAAAGATGATCGGAGAGGAGCGTTTTCCGGTCGCATTTTCCACGGATCATATTGCAAGGCTTTCCGATTTTAATTTTTATGCGGCAGGATTGTTTGAATATGTGACGGTAAAGCGATTGGGACAGCTCATCATTTTGCTGATATGCGCAACGAGTTTTATGAGAGTAATATTTTCCTATGCGATTCTTGGCTGGAGCGGTTTCGAAATCGGAATTGTAATGTTTAGCTTTGTCTATCAGTATGGGGTAAAGGGGCTGTTGTTTGCTGTGATGCTATTTATTCCGCAAGGGATATTTTTCTGTTTATCGTTTCTCTTGCTTTTTGATAAAAGTTGGACGGGTGACAAAAAGGATTACCATAATCACGATGTAATAATAGAAAATGGATTGCATAATAGGCTTACAAAAATAAAAAAAATAGGTGTTATAGTATTGTTTTGGAGCATAGGCATCCTTACTGAAGTTTACATAAATCCAGAAATTATTCAAAGAATAGCGCAATTTTTTAAATAATACAAACATTATAAACAATATATTGGAATAAAAAATATTCCAATACAATATATAGATTTGTTTACAAAATATTGAAAAATAATTGAAATTTTCTGAAAAAATATTTGATTTTATGTAAAATACAATATATAATAGAAACAGACACAAGGGGTAAACCAATACTTTATGAGGAGGTTTTTCAAAAATTTATGGAACGAGAAATTGAGAACTTTATTTCTTACTTACATAATATCAAGAAAACTTCAATTAATACTGAATTATCGTACAAGAGAGACTTAGGTAAGCTGCGCCAGTATTTAGAAGAAAAAGGAATCACCGAAGTTCATGAGATCACTTCGGAGATTCTGGAGTCTTATATTGTGTATTTAGGAGAGAATCATTTTGCCGCGGCAACCATATCGAGAAATGTTGCTTCCATAAAAGCGTTCTTTCACTATTTGTGTAAAGAAGAAATTGTGGAAAAGGATATTTCGGATGGGCTGAAAGCGCCGAAAATTGAAAAGAAGATGCCGGAGATTTTGACGCCGGACGAGGTGATTTGGCTGTTAGAGCAACCAAAGGGCGATACTCCGAAGGAAATTCGCGACAAGGCGATGTTAGAGCTTTTATATGCGACAGGGATCAGAGTGACAGAGCTGATTACGCTGAAAATTTCTGATGTCAATATGCAGATGGGCTTTATTATCTGTCACGACAGTAACAGGGAACGTGTAATTCCGTTTGGCACTGCGGCAAAGCGGGCGTTGACAAATTATTTGGAAAAAGCACGCAATGTCATGCTGTTTGACTTGAAATCGGATATTTTGTTTGTAAACTGCTCGGGACAGCCAATGAGCAGACAAGGCTTCTGGAAACTAATCAAATATTATGCAAAGAAAGCGGGGATTATGGCAGATATTACCCCACATACCCTTCGTCATTCATTTGCAGCACATTTAGTGGAAAATGGTGCGGATTTGCGCAGTGTTCAGGAGATGCTTGGTCATTCGGATATCTCGACAACGCAAGTATATGCGACACTTACGCATAACAGAATTAGAGAGGTGTATGCAAAGGCACATCCAAGGGGCTAGAATGAAAAATCAAAGATTTTTCATAAACGAATTTATTCGTTTTGCAAATATTGTGCATAGGCATTGTGAACAAGTTCACATTAAAATTCATGAATGATTAAGTGAACAAGAAAAATCCACCCGAATATCAGGTGGATTTTTTGTATGGAAAATCTAAACGAGATCAGCAACCTTATAAATCAACTCCTCCGTATCTTGCCAACCAAGGCAAGGATCTGTGATTGACTTTCCGTATATATGTTCGCCAATCTTCTGGCAGCCTTCCTTGATGTAGCTTTCCACCATAACACCCTTTACCAGTTTTCCAATTTCAGCATTGTGTCTGCGAGAATGCATAACCTCGAGAACGATGCGGATCTGCTCTTTAAACTGCTTATTGGAGTTACTGTGATTTGCATCAACGATACACGCCGGATTGACAAGATCGCGTTCATTGTAGTTGTCAAGCAGACGCACCAAATCTTCATAGTGGTAGTTCGGAATGCTGTTTCCGTGCTTATTCACAGCACCACGCAAAATTGTGTGTGCCAGAGGGTTTCCGGTAGTATTTACCTCCCAGCCCCTGTAAATAAATGGGTGGGAATGCTGCGCCGCATACACGGAATTCAGCATAACGCTAAAGTCACCGCTGGTAGGGTTTTTCATACCGGCGGGAACATCAAATCCGCTTACAACAAGGCGATGCTGCTGATCTTCAACAGAACGCGCACCGATTGCAACATATGATAAAATATCGGAAACGTAGCCCCAGTTTTCAGGATAGAGCATCTCATCAGCTGCTGTGAGTCCCGAAACGCTGATTGCCTGAAGCTGCATTTTTCGCATCGCGATGATGCCCTTTAAAAAGTCTGTTCCCTTTTCCGGATCGGGCTGGTGAACAATTCCCTTATAACCGTCGCCGGTTGTTCTGGGCTTGTTTGTGTAAATCCTGGGGATTAAAATCAGTTTGTCGCTGACTTTCTCATTTACTTTTGCAAGGCGCGAAACGTATTCGCATACTGCATCTTCATTGTCGGCGGAACAAGGACCGATAATCATAAGAAACTTGTCCGATTCTCCGGTAAAAACATCGCTGATTTCCTTGTCCCTTTTTTTCTTTAACTCCTGTAATGCAACAGGAACCGGATACTCCTCTCTGATTTGGTCAGGGGTCGGTAATTTTTTTATAAATTCAAAGCTCATTTTCATTTCTCCTATTCTTGCGGTACCCGTAAATTGGTGGGCGCGTATAATCGTTATCAAACAAAGCCGTTTTTCAACGCTATTGTCAAAAAACAATCTAATTATATATGATATATTTCTTTAACGCAAGAATAATTAACAAATCAAAGAGAATTTGGCTAAATAATATTCCATAAAGGTATCCCGAAAAGCCAAAAGCCGGTACAGCGATAAAGACAAAGAGGAGCCGAAGCAAGATAGAAGATAAGTTAAAAAGGAATGTAATTCCTGTTTTTCCGAGTCCGTGAAGAATGCTGCAAAGTGCGCCCGACATATATAGGAAAGGACAGACAAAGGAAAGCGCACGGATTTGTGAGGCGGCAACGGGACTTGCAAAGAGATAGGTTCCGAGCAAGTCGGCAAAAATCCAGAAAAATATCATGCATCCAATTCCCAATGCAAAACAGAAAGCAGACGTGATGCAGATAAGTCGCTTGATCCGTCTGTTGTTTCCTGAAATCTGTGCCTCGGAAACAGAGGGCAAAAGCAGTGAGGATACAGCGCCGGTCAGTGCACTGGGGAACATGATCAGTGGAAAAGCCATACCGGAAAACACACCGTAAACGGACAATGAATCGGATAAGGACAGACCGCTGTTAATAAGTTGTTTTGGAATTTGCAGCGTTTCAATAGTGCTGATAAAGCTGATACACACGCGATTTAGGCTGATTGGAAATGCAAGGGATATAATATTGCCGCACATATTTTTGCAAATACATATTTTATGCGTATTTGCAGGTGTGAGTGCAAGGAAAATACAAGAAAAAATAGCTGACGTAAATTCGCCGGCGAGCATACCGATACAGACAAAGGAAATGGAAGCATTGGCACCGAGCTTTAATGAGAGCTGATACAAAAAATAGACGCAGAAAACACGTGTAAGCTGTTCGACAAGCATTGATGCGGCGGGAACAGCAGCGCGTTTTTTTCCGTAAAAATATCCGTTGATGCAGCAGTGAATAGTTGCAAGTGGAAAGGAAAGCGCACTGATGCGCAGCAGTGGAACGCAGCGCAGCTCTCCAATGATATGAAGCGCGATGTAATTGGCATTGACAAAAACAAGCCATGCCGTAAACAGCGAAAGTGCAACGGAAATAAAAATACCGACAATAAGATAGCCGAAACCTTCCCCCTCTTTTTCCCCTCTGGATGCGGCAACATAACGCGTAATCGCATTTTGGATACCCGCAGAGCAGATAGAGTGAGCAAGTATGATAACAGGGGAAACAAGTCCGATAATGCCAAGTCCTTCCTCCTGAAAAATTCTTGACAGGAAAATGCGGTAAAAAAATCCGATTAACTTTGTGATAAGCCCCGAAGAGGTGAGAAAAAAGGTACCGATGATAATGGGATTTTTCACGACATTTTTGATACGAAAACCGCTGACAATTGTGTTTTTTTGTTTCATGGAGCACCTCGGTTTGACTATCCATACATTGTATGAAAAAAAGCGATTATTCAGAACATACAAAATATATGGTCGGAAAAAGTGGCAGGAATTGACAGCAAAGAAGCAAGATGATATGATAAAACCTAGTAATATGATAGGAAAAAAGGAAAGGAAATTGTTGTTGATATGGCGAAAAAAGTAGTCGTGGGAATGTCAGGCGGCGTCGATTCATCGGTGGCGGCATATCTTCTAAAGAAACAGGGGTATGATGTCATTGGCGTCACCATGCAGATATGGCAAAATGAGGATCAGCAGTCTATCGAAGAAAATGCCGGCTGCTGCGGCTTGAGCGCAGTTGACGACGCGCGCAGTGTTGCACAAAAACTGGATATTCCGTACTATGTATTCAATTTCGAAGAAGAATTTAGGACGTGTGTGATAAAACCGTTTGTGGAGGATTATCTTCATGCAAGGACACCGAATCCCTGTATCCTGTGCAATCGCTATGTCAAGTGGGAGGCACTTTTGAAAAAGAGCATCGCGATCGGTGCGGACTATATCGCTACGGGGCACTATGCGCGAATGAAGCAGCTTGAAAACGGAAGATATGTAATTCAAAATTCTGTAACAGCGAAAAAAGATCAAACTTATGCACTTTATGGGCTGACGCAGGATCAGCTCTCCCATACCCTGATGCCTGTAGGCGAATATGAGAAGGAGCAAATCAGAGAGATTGCAGCAGAGCTTGGAATGAATGTGGCATCAAAGCCGGACAGTCAGGACATTTGCTTTGTTCCTGACAATGATTATGCGGCAGTGGTTGCGCGTGAGGCAGAGGGAGAATTGCCGCCCGCCGGAAATTTTGTATCGACGGATGGAAACGTATTGGGGCAGCATAAAGGCATTATTCATTATACAATAGGGCAGCGCAAAGGGCTTAATCTCGCGATGGGATATCCGGTGTTTGTAACGGAAATCCGACCGGATACGAACGAAGTTGTGATCGGAACAAATGAGGATGTGTTTACCGACAGACTGATATGTGACAACCTTAATTTTATGGCAGTGGAGGATATTAATGAACCGGTCGAGGTGCTGGCAAAAATCAGATATTCTCATGCGGGAGCACCTTGTACGATTAAAAAACTTGCAGACGGGCGGGTATCTTGTCAATTTAAAGAGCCTGTCAGGGCAGTGACACCCGGACAGGCAGTGGTTTTTTATCAAAACGATTATGTGTATGGCGGCGGTACAATCATTTGATACTTACAATTTGAAATATTCAGGAATGCGGTTTTGAAATACACAATAATATTGAAAACCGCATTCTTTTAGGATATCGTATGCTTTGTCAAAATCAGCCGCAATATCCTTCGGTTCATGTGCATCAGAGCCAATTGTAATGATTTCACCGCCAAGCGCTTTGTAGCGTTTTAAAATTTCGGCACAGGGATTTGGCTGATTTAGACCGCTTCTGAATCCACCGGTGTTAAGCTCAATCCCTTTTTCGTTTTCAATCAGCGTAGAGAGGATTTTATCAAAAACATCTGCGTGCTTTTGATAGGTATAGCAGTCATCTTTTGTAGGACCATATCTGACAACATAGTCAAGATGCCCATACACGTCAAAATAAGGGAGTGTTTTCACACATTCTAAAACAGCTTCAAAATATTCATGGTGCGCTTCGTCCTCATTTCTGCCCTGAAAAAAATCAGGATAGTAGGGATCTTTTCGATTGCAAAGGTGTGAGGAACCGATGATAAAATCAAACTCATATGATTTTGCATACAGTGCAAGCTGTCTTTTTAAATGGGGCTGAAGTCCGAGTTCTACGCCAAATGCGATTTCCAACTGTCCACTGTATTTGCTCTTAAGTTTTAAGAGCTCGTACAAATAAGAATCCGTATTCAGCTCAAACATACCCTCTTCCCCCGGTGGATATATATAGTCGGGATCGTAGTGTTCGGTAAAGCATATATGAGTAAGTCCAAGTTCCAACGCACGTTTTGCCATATCTTCCATTGAGGCAGTGCCGTCACCAGAAAAAGACGAGTGCATATGATAATCTGCTTTGATAGACATAAGAGAACCTCCTGATCGTAAATTTAGGTATAGTGTAGCACAAAATGGAATAAAATAGTACACCGTATCATGATAAAAACATGTTTATTAATATTTTCTATAAGTTTTTCAATTTTTTTTGAAATATGACTTGAATTTTCTACCATAATTAGGTAAGATAGATGTGTTGATAAAATTTTGTCAATCATTTCACATTATGCAATATACAGAAAGAACCGTGTGTTTTTTCAAAAGTGTTGTATCAGTGTCGAGAGATTGGACAAGATAAGATAATAAAATAGTAAAATTTATTTTATTTTTAGGAGGAAAATAACATGGCAGTAAGAGTAGCAATCAATGGTTTTGGTCGTATTGGTCGTCTTGCATTCAGACAGATGTTTGGAGCAGAAGGATACGAAGTAGTAGCAATCAATGACTTGACAAGTCCTAAGATGTTGGCACATTTGTTAAAGTATGACTCTTCACAGGGAAAATATGCTTTAGCAGACACCGTTTCTGCAGGAGAGGACACAATCACTGTTGACGGTAAGACACTCAAGATCTACAAAGAGCCCGATGCAAACAACTGCCCGTGGGGTGAGTTAAAGGTTGACGTTGTGTTAGAGTGCTCAGGCTTCTACACAAGCAAAGAGAAGGCACAGGCACACATCAATGCAGGTGCAAGAAAGGTTGTTATTTCAGCACCGGCAGGAAATGACCTTCCTACAATCGTTTACAATGTAAACCATGAGACATTAAAGGCATCAGATACAATTATCTCTGCTGCTTCTTGTACAACAAACTGCTTAGCTCCGATGGCTAAGGCACTCAATGATTTGGCAGGCATTAAGTCTGGTATCATGAGCACAATCCATGCATACACAGGTGATCAGATGATCCTTGACGGACCTCAGAGAAAGGGCGATTTGAGAAGAAGCCGCGCAGGCGCTGTAAATATCGTTCCGAACTCAACAGGTGCAGCAAAGGCAATCGGTCTTGTTATTCCTGAGTTGAACGGTAAGTTGATCGGTTCTGCACAGCGTGTTCCGACACCGACAGGTTCTACAACAATTTTGGTAGCAACTGTTGAGAAGTCTGTAACAAAGGAAGAAATCAATGCAGCTATGAAGGCAGCAGCTACAGAGTCATTCGGCTACAACGAGGATGAAATTGTATCTTCAGATATCGTTGGAAGCACATACGGCTCAATCTTTGATGCAACACAGACAATGGTTGGCGCTGACAACTTAGTTCAGGTTGTATCTTGGTATGACAACGAGAACAGCTACACATCTCAGATGGTAAGAACAATTAAGTACTTCTCAGAGTTATCATAATTTGTCAATTAAAAGACCTATCAAAGGTCCGGTCTTATGGACCGGACCTTTTTCAAATTTTAATATAAATGGAGGAATCAAAAATGGGATTAAACAAAAAATCAGTTGATGATATCAACGTAAAAGGAAAAAGAGTATTAGTAAGATGCGATTTTAATGTACCTTTAAAGAACGGTGAGATTACAGACGAGACCCGTATCGTTGCAGCGCTTCCTACAATCGAAAAGTTAATCAAGGACGGCGGCAAGGTTATTCTCTGCTCACACTTAGGAAAGGTTAAGAACGGCCCGAACGAAGGCGAGTCATTAGCACCTGTTGCAAAAAGACTTTCTGAGAAGCTCGGCAAGGAAGTAAACTTTGTTTCTGATTATAACGTAACAGGCGAGGCAGCGACAGCAGCAGTGGAAGCAATGAATGAAGGTGATGTTGTATTGTTACAGAATACACGTTTCCGCG
>JAAVAF010000038.1 GCA_014804225.1 Lachnospiraceae bacterium | reverse complement strand
AGCTGCTGCCCCGCATAAAAATATCAGAAAACCCAAATAAATCTTTAACGCACCTGTCCACTTCAGAATCCTGTAGCACCGTTTCCAAAATTTCATACAATAGTTCCTATTCTTCTGACGAAATGGTTTCTGCCATCACGATCATGTTGATACCGCACTCGATAAAGTACATACCTACAAGAACGCCAAACGTGAACGCTAAAATAAATGGATGCGCCACAGAATAAATGCCTAACAGCACGCCGAGGATACCAAGAATAAGTGTCGCGATCCAGCCTTTGCTCTCCGCAAGTTTTTTCTGCCGGAAAGCCATAACAATCGCTACAACACCCTGCACCATGAACCAAACTGCCATTATGTAGAGCAACATCCCATCTGTCATCAGTTTCAGTCCGGGCACTACCATGATCACCAAGCCAAGAATCGTGCTCAGTATTCCAAAAATAAACGGTATTCCATATACCTTCTGCACCACTGATTTCACGATAGCCGCAATTCCGTAGACAAGCAATAGGATAACCAGAAAGTATCCTGCCTCCAGAAACGTCATCACCGGCGTACATATGCAGGAAATCCCACATATTGCCATAAGTATCCCTAAAATAATTGTTACAATTTTCATCTTTCAAATCCTCCTGTTTTTTGTTTTTTCTTTTATCACTTTATTCTGCTTATCATTTCACTCGTCTTTTACTTGAGGAATCAAAGCAGAAGCAAGTTTCCCTTTGCCCCGTTGCTTCAAATAGATAATTCCTATAATGGAAAAAACAACGGCTCCTATGAAATTCACGATCAGATCTTTCATTGTATCCACAATTCCGATATCCAAATATCCGCCAAAATTCCACTCTTCCCCGTTAATCACAACAGATTCCACAGCAATCCGCACCGGATTATTCGCTCCTGCGGGGTCCAGTTTCACGGAACTAATCGCCGGCAAAATCCAGTCTTTCTGCATATCTGTATGAAAAAACCAGTCCATGCCAAACTCAAAAAACTCCCAGACTACACCCACTGTCATAGAGAAACAAAATGCCGTAAATGCCACAAAATAAGGGGACATTTTCAAGGAAAACCGTTCACTCCTGTTAAACAAGTCAATCAGCGCAAATCCAATCGCCGCCATCAAAAATCCATTAGTGGTATGAAGCATGGTATCCCAAATAGGAATTTTAATATAAAATGCATTAATTTCACCCAGAATTTCCGCCGCAAAAATAAAAATTAAAATAATAGACTTAAGACCTGTCGGAATCACAACACCCACTTTTTTCTCAATCAACTCGGGTATCATAAATAAAATCAATGTCAAAATTCCCAAAAACATATTATGATAGCTGCCCAGGAAAAACTGACGGACAACAGACAGCAGCACCAAGGCGATCAACACAATCTCTACTGTCGTTCTCTTTTTTATATTTTCTCTCACAATCATTCCCCTCTCTTTGTTACTCTTCTGTCATAAGCTTCGTTAAAATCTCTTCCGCATTCTGCACCGTATCCCCTTCAAAAACCAGCACAAGCATACTGCACAAGAGTTCATAACTGTCCATTAAAAGCTCAATCGTATCCACACACTTTTCCAGCTCATCCTCACTGCTTAAGTCTGTCCGCATCGTATAACGCAGTCCAATCGCATTTTGAGGTGCTTTGTCATCCTGCATATACAGAAACTGTCCAACCACAATCATCCGGTTCAACGTATTGATCATCCGCAGTATGTTTAATTCCGTAAATGCCTCCGGACTCTCTTTCATCATCTCGTCCAACTCCAACTGCCCAAAAAACTGCAATACACCTCCGTAATCCTGCGCTTCAACATAATTGCAGGAAACATCCAGACTCAGGTCGTCGCTGACACTTAATCCAAGTACCAGAGAGTCCATAACTACCTGTTCCCCTTCTTCCACAAATACGCTTGTCATTTCATACGGTTCCAAGTGCGCTTCCAGCCTTTTTAAACCTTCCCGTAATTCTGCCTTGTTCATCATTTTCTCCTTTCTGCCGTCAGGCATAAATTTTTAAATTTTATATCCATAATACTCTTTCAGTTCTGCTTTTCCAAGAATTTTACCTGATTTCTCATACTCTTGCTGCAACGCCGTCATAATATGCTCCATCCCGGTAATCTCCTGTCTCGAAGCAGCAATGAAAGCTGCATTCAATGCAATATTCTTGATGGAAGCCCCGGAAAGTTCAAAATTATCTGCAAGGTAAGAAATATCAATATCCTTCTGCAAAGGCATCTGTTTTGGAAAAACCTTCTCCCAAAGCAAGGCCCGCTGTTCCTTCTGCGGAAATGTAAAGCGGATGATATATTTCATTCTCCGTTTATAGGCGTCATCAAAATTCTGCATCAGATTGGTTGCAAGAATCGTAATCCCATCATATTCTTCCATTTTCTGCAACAGATAGGCAGTCTGGGCATTTGCACTGATATCCCTGGCATCCGAAACATCCACTCGCTTTCCAAACAGCACGTCCGCCTCGTCAAAAAAGAGAATGCTCCGGCTTTTTTTCACTTCATCAAAGATTTCCCTGAGATTTTTCTGCGTTTCCCCAATGTACTTGGACAGCACGCCGGACAAATCCACTTTATACAACTCTAGATTCAGCTCTTTTGCAAGCACCTGTGCCGCCATGGTTTTCCCAGTGCCGGGAGGTCCCGCAAACAGGAGCGAGACACCTCTGCCATATGCGATCTTATCCTGAAACCCCCACTGCTCATAAACCTTACCTCGATAAGCTACCTGACCACAGGCCTGACGCAATAGCTCCTTTGGACCATCCTCCAATACCAGATCATCCCATGTATAGGCCGCATTTACCCTGCTGGCACGCTCTCCGAGCCGATGGGAGATTTTCTGTTGGCAGGCACGGTACAGCAGCGTTGCAGAAATCTGCCGCTCTTCCTTGTTTTTTGCTTCCTTAAGAGCAAACCCCGCCGCTTCTTTGATTACTCCCGGCGTAAAGTCAAACTGGGCTGCCAGCCTGTCATATAACGCAGCATCTTCCTCACCTGCACCTGTCTCCAAAAATTCTTTCCAGAGTATGCTCCTCTCCTGAATCGAAGGAAAGCGCATTCGNAATTCCTCGATTTGATATCCAACAGGATACTGCCCCTCCATCACGTCTTCNCCGGGCTCTTCTTCCACCGTCACAAAAATATTCTGNAAAAACAAGGATGCTTTCCGGAGCATCTCCTGNGCAAGCTGGCGTTTNTGCTGTTCCTTNGNCCAAATGGCTTCCCAATGACAAAAAACCAGAAANGCTCGGTCNAAAACNGCCCGCACCANCGCATTGCNCACTGCTTCCAANATCTGCTCTTCCTTTCTGTNTGCAACCTCACGNANNTCGAAAAACAGCACACTATATCCCAAAGCATCTGCNGCNGCGCGAATCTGCCGTTTTTTNCCGCTTCCATAAGGCCCNCGCAGGAAAAATAACCGCCCCTGTANACCTCTCCCTAATTCCAANNCATTCTCATTCAGATATCGNGCAATNGTTTTGGCTGTTTCNTGATTGATGCTAAGTCCNGTTTCTTTTTCGCTCTCCGGAACGACTCAACTGATATTCCGCNTTCCGTCCCANCAAATCCGATTCATAGAAAAATGCAAAATCGATCAAATCCCTGCGAAGCTTCAGCCGCCATGCAAGCTCACTCTCCGGTCCCAAAGGCGGTTTCTCAAAAATACAGTATAACAGCTCTCTGCGGACAAATGTCTGATGAATCAGCCAATTCTCTTCCTGTTCGTCCATCGTATACATTTTCACACACAGATCCAGCGAAGGATATCGCCATGCAAGATCATCCTGCAAATAGCAGTATATACGTTCGAACTCTCGATTCAACTCCGGCGACATGGCAAGACATACCATATACTGTTCAAATTCTGTCAGCTCCAGTTTCCGCAGCAGATATTCAAAGGGCAGCATCACACCGCTCTTGATTGTGCTGTAAGCCTTTTCGTGAAAATTCTGCCACTTCAAGAATAATGTTTTGCGCTCCTGATCATAGTCCGCACGGTTCATATGGGAAAAGGAATCCTCCAAAACATTGGAAAGCTCGTCCTTAAATATTTTTGTATTGTATATATGACGGATTCTTCCGTCCTCTTTCATCCGCACCGCATACTTTGTGTAAAGGCTGATTTCCTGCTTCACAAGAACCAGCAATTCCTGAAAGTATTCCTCCTGGCCGGAAATCATTTTTTTCATCATTCCAACTCCCATGTCGCAGCCTTGCTGCAACTCAAATCCAGTCGAAGAATGTCCGCTCTTTGGACATTCTTCTGTGTGAGATTTAGTACTTCTCCACGAAACAGCCTTTGCTGTGAGTGGCTAGAAGTACTTCTCACACTACTCATAATCGTTTACAGGCTCGCTATCAGCGAATTTTTAAATGCATCCATGTTCTTTGCCTTAAACAGCTGTGCGTAGTTTACGCCTGACCCCTCAAGCTGCTTTGACGCAGTCTCATATTTTTTCACTACATCATTTGCTTCCGTCACCTTCTCCTCATTCGGATTTTCAACCGAGAGATTCGCTGCAACCTTCCGCAGTCCGTATTTATCATCACTGCCTAGATTGTGCAATGCACCGTAAAGTCCTTCCTTAATCAGATTGCCTTCCGCTTCGCCCGGTCCGCTGTTCACTTTCTTATTTCCAATTTGTGAACCTATTTCAGATAACAGAATACTGCCATTGGCAGCGCCTCCAAAAATAGTAGCGCTCAACGTTGCCCTTTCCTGGTGACCGCCCTCTGTATTGGATGCCACGCTCTTTGAGATGGAGCCGCCCAGTCCCAAAGCAGCTGTGATTAATCCGGAAGAAACATTGTAAATGGCAAACTTTTTCTTCGCAAGGATTCTGTCGCGCCCCAGATAGGATGCCAAAACCGCCTTATCCTCATCGCTGATATCCGGCCTCTCCAATGCTTTGCGTATTTTCGCTTTCAGCGCCTTATTCTTTCTCAGATGTGGTCTCTCCTTCTTTGGCTTCTTTGGCTTCTTTTCTTTTTTTGCTTTCCCCTTTCCTTTCCCTTTCTTTTCTTTTTTATTTTCTTCTTGTCCCTGCTCTTCTTCCTCTTCTTCCTCTTCCTCCGGATCCTCTTCGGCGTTCTCTGCTGCATCTGCATTCTCATATTTTTGCAATACCGCCTTTACATTTGCTTCCTCTTGCTTTTGCGCCTTTTTAATCGGTGCCATGCTCTGAACAGCTTGCTTTAATGTATTCGATACGTTTACCAGTGTGGCCACCTGTCCTGCTATGTTGGCAATGGATGAAATATAGCCCAAAACTGTTTCCAATATGCCCCATCCTCTTCTTTTGGCAATTCCCTGTGCCAAAGAAGCTCCCTTTGAGATTGCCATGCCAAAATCCTGAATCAGACCGATGACTGCAAAAGCTTTTTTCGTTTTGGATGTACTGTTTTTCTTAAAATCCCTCAGCTTTTTAATGATTCCACGAATCGAATTTACCAATACGATAACATCGTTCGCCTTGCCAATAAGCTTGCTGATTCCGGAATTCTTATATGTAGAAGATGCCATCCCTAATAACCCGGACCCTGCATTTGTCAGCTTCATGACCTTTCCTGCTTTGTCCAGTTTTGAAGAATTCAGAAAACGATTGAAACGTCCGCCTCCGGCTGCCTGCTTTTTTTCCTCCAGTTCCTGTTCTTCCCCCGCCGGATTTTCACCGTTTTCCAGCATTCTTGAAAAAATAACTGCCTTGTACAGATTTCCTTTTCGAAGTTGCATTACCTGTTTCTTCAGGCCCGCGTTTTTGTCTTCGCCACCGCCCTCCTCATTGTCATTCTCCCCATTCAGCTTATTCAGGTCATTCAGCGTATCAAATGCCCTGTCCGGATCACCTTCTTCCTCCTCTTCCTCATTCTCCATGCCAACGTCCGCCGCCATGTTCACAATTTCCTGATTGACCTCATCATTTGCAAGATTCGCTTCTTGTGCCTTTGCGTCCATATTTTGCGGTTGTTCATTTTGTGGATCGCCGCCCTGCTCCCCCTGATCGCCTTCTTCCTCTTCCTCGTTCGCTTCCTGCGGATCTTCTCCTTGTGCCTGATTGCCTGCCTCCTCTGCTGCCGCATCCACTTGTGCATCTACCTGTGCCGCCTGGTCATCTGCATTTTCTGGTGCCTGCGCCTGTCCCTGCTCGTTCTCACCCTCATTCTGCATTGGCTGCATTGGCTGCGCACCAGCAAGCGCTTGTTCTTCCTGGTCGTTTGCTTCTTCTACTGCCCCCGCGGCTTGGTTCTGTCCTTCTAATTCCTTATCTTCCATATTTTCACCCCATTCCTTCGTATCTGTTACTGTTCACTCCGTTCCAGTAACAGGTAAAAATCCATGCAAAATCACCTTCGGTGATGGATTTTTACTTGGCTCTGACACGTTTTTTTACGGAATTAGCAGTATATGCTAATTCCTGTTTGAACAGTAACGTAATTCCATTAAAATTTCTCAATAACTGTTTCCACATCTTCCTCATTTGCTAATTTATAATATTGATCGCACCGATACAGATACTCTTTTGCCGCCTTATCCTTCCGGTACTGCTTCAATACTTCCACAAATACAAGCCTTGCTTCATAAAATTTCTTAGCAACAAACAATCCTACGCCTCTTTCGAACAATTGTTTTGTTCGCTCTTTATTATAAAATTCTTCTTCACTGTCCCCATCATAGACATCATATACCCGCTCATAGGTATCATTTGCCGTCAGATAGATATTTCCCAGATACCTGGCATGATAATGCTCTTCAAACCCTGGAATCTGCTCATATACCAAATGCGTAATCAGAATGTGGGCGCCATACTGGTCACCTCTCAACCGCAGGGTTTTTGCCAGATCGGAATGAGCAGATATCGCAGTGGCTTCCATGCGCTGCTCATGTCCTACGACGCCAATCATTACCTGTCCATAGCTGATGGCAATGGTTCTGCCATTTCCCGGCATCAGCCTCTGCATATCAATCGCCGCATCCAATGCCTCTCTACTCTTGGCCGTAAACAATGCTGTCAGTCCGGCATCCTCAAAATGTTCCACGATACCGGAATGGCTGTTGATTGGCTCCACAAGGACGGACAACACTTTATTGATGTTGTTGTACACCTGTTCGGCTGAAAGGGAAACACTTTGTTTTGGATAATCGATCGCATGCAGTGACAATATGGTAAATTCCCCTGTCATCTGATCCCCTAGCTTCACCTCCTGAATTGACTCCTTGTCCAACATATCGAGAATTTTTGCCGGAATAAACTTATAATAACCGTCTGACATGCTCTTGATATCCTGTATGTATTGCGCAATTTTCAGGGACATCTGGTTAAACGCCTGGGAAATATCCGCCACCTCATCCTGCCCATGCACCTCCACCGTGACGCCCAGATCGCCCGCTGCCAGTTTTCCGGCACATTCCTTTAAGGTCTTTAACGGCCGCAGGAAAATATAGAGAATCACCATCAAGACCACCGTCAAAGCAAAAAGCAGCATAGAGGATGCATTTTTCAGATTCCGCTGATAATACCACACCTGGTAATCCTGCATATTTCCATCGACGGAAACAGCAAGCACTCCATATTTTTTGCCATTTCCCAACACGAGGGGAATATACTTATTCATACGTTTCCCATTCCTATCCTCGTCGAGCTTGTTGATGACCTCACCAGAATCATACACCTGATAAATCTTTGATAAGACCTCCCCCGTATATACCCATTCCACGGGAACACCACTGTATTCTGACATGGACTCACTGACGTACAGTTTCCCTTCTTCATCCGCACGAAAGATGCTGTATACATACAGACATAATGCTCCCTGTCCTGTTCCTTCGTTAATGCTGCGATGACTCAATATCAAAGCACTATCTCCGGAAGGAAATTTCTGCGCATTCTCTTCAATATTATTGATAATATCCTCTTTCAGCAGCTTTCCTAGCGCAGACAACGCATTGGTCTGGTTCCACTCCAGCTGCTCCTGCATGGATATGCCTATCCAGTATTCCAAAAAACGATCCATCATGAAAAGTCCCAGAAGAAATACCACGCAAAGTCGAACCAGAATCGTCTGGAAATGATATTTCACTCGGGCCGTCCAATAGACACATAAAACCGCCGCTATCAGTATGATCCATACATAAGTCCACGCCATTCTGTGCAGGGTTGTGGGAACGGTAATCGTAATCTTGTCAATGTCCTGATGGATTCTCTGATGGTCTTTTCTCTGATAAGAACAGACAGAAACAAATCCGTTTTCATCCTCCACGCCCGCACAAAAACCATTCCTGGTGCAATCAATACTCTGTAGGTTCTGAAAGGTAAACTGCGGCTCATTTTCTTGAACTTCTTCCTGGGAAAATATAATCCTGGAAGACTGACTTGCCAAATCAATATAACGGATACATTCCTGCTCATAGTCCAGGACATAGGCGCCTCTCCCGTCATCTGACAGGCTTTTGAATACCCCTTTTCTATCGTTTATATCATCGATCCCCAGATAAACTCCCGTTCCAAGATCCCTGATATACACTTCTCCTGCATAGTCCATCCACAAGAGCACATTTTCTTCACTTAAGAAAAACTGTGCATTCAGGTAAGGATATTCCACATTCACTTCCCCTATCACTTCCCTGTTTCCGCTCTGATCCAGCGAAAACACACTGGCATTCACAGAACAGTCTTCCGAGCCGGGAATACCCACATAATAAAGACAGTCATTCCGAATACGCAGTATCTGTATCTGACTGTATCCAACGATATATGGCGTCAAATCATATCCTGCTTCTGTCAGCTTTTCATGCGCGAAATCACACTGATAGACTGTATGGCTGAGTTCGCTCTGTTCTCCCACATTAATCTCTTTAAGCAGCACATATGCTTGATCCTCATCATCAAAAAAAATCTGCTCGATAATCCGATATTTGTCTCTATCATTTTTGTCACAGAAAATCATATTCCCGTTTTTACCCTCAGAGTTAGAACGGATGATCTTTAACTCCTCATCTTTTCCCCGATCCACGTAATACAGATATCCATCCTGTAAATGTATCTGTTCAATATAATTTAACTGAATGGTTCTCCCATACAAAGTAACTGCTACGATTGCTATGACTGCGGCCGCCACAATACCAATAATGCCGTACATATATTTTTTATTCATATCGTTTTCCCCAGAATCCATTCCTTTAACTCCTGTCTTCTGCAATCTGTGATCGCATTCTAAAGCTGTACTGTTTGACAGCCGGAATTCGTAAACTGTATCATTCCTCCATAAGCACATGTCAGCTTACACTGGTTATTCACTGCCGGCTTCCCTCCTACCAGTACTTGGGGAACTCCCGGCGCCCATGGTCCCGTCGGAACAGGAACACAAGGCATCGGTGTCAATGCCCCCATTGCTGCAGCTGTTGCCGCCGCCACCATGGGATTTGCCATACTCTGGCACATTCCAAAAGGCATAATATTCATAAGGGGTACATTATCTGCAATTGATGCAAGCGGCATTGCTGACACCACCTGTGCGGTTGGCAAAACATTCAACGTAGATGGTGCCATGCCAAAAGTACAAGTCATCACCGCTCCTCCCGTTACACATAATCCCATATTCTCAGTCCTCCTCTAAAATATAATTCTCTTTTGCCTGAACAATCTGTGTTTCTCCCTGCTTCTCTTGCCCTGCTTCGTCATTCGAATAATACAGCAGACATTTTTCCTGGGGCAAATCTTGAAACAGGATGTAAAACTCACCATTTTCATCCGCAATCGTCTCCTGAGCCGGATAGATCACCGTATCCTTAATCTGATAATCCTGGTCCAATGGTTCCCTTAAATGATAGACCTCAGAATCTTCCACTATATTTTTCAAAGCAAAATAGATGCCTGATGTCTCTTTCTTCTTGCGAATATACCAAAGTGCACCTACCCTTCTATTTTTGATGTAAAAGGAAATCTGCTCTTCTCCTTTCTTGTAACCGCCAAACAGACGACAGACACCTTTTTCATCCTCAATATGAAACCGCAGGATACTCCCCGGTCTGGCTTTTCCCCTGACAGCAGTGTAACCTGCTCGTCGAGGATATGCCGGGGATGGATACATAAGAACATCTTCCAATTCTGCTCCCTGGTCCGGTTTTAGACATATTTTTCTGGACTGGTAAACAGGTGACTCCACCTCGATTTCAATCTCCGGTTCGGTTACATCCAAAAACAGGATATGTCCACCGCCTTTTTTTTCAATCCTTCCACCGGAAAGGGAATGAATCCGAAAGCCTGATGATACGGGCTCCCCTGTCAATGCATCTCGCAGAAGGACTGCTTTGGATAACTGTATCTTTGTTTCCTGCAGCAGCATATTATCCCTCCTTTCCGGTATAACGGTAATCGATCTCCCGCACTCTCTTTACGGACCGCTTTCTTGTAGACTGGATTTCCACAGGTCCTGCCGTATAGAACAACGATGTCCTGTATGCTGCGTTCGGCACCGTCCACAGCCGCAGTTTTTCTTCCATTTCCAAATTCTGCATCTGAATACGGATACTGGCTCCCGTCGCTCCATCCACCGGCGTAAAACTGTCGGGATCCATGGCTGCATGATCCCGGAATACCTGAATGATCTTACCCAGAATCTGGTGCTCCTGAGGGGCACGGTATTTCAAATCACTTTGCAGATAAAGCGTAATCATATAATGCAGCGTCAGATAGGTGGACGGATAACGCTGAATGTCTCTTCCAATATTCGTCATCTCATGAGCCTGTATGGAGGTGTCTTC